>NZ_QGSW01000283.1:0-4908 GCF_003176715.1 Micromonospora sp. S4605 | reverse complement strand
GCGCATCCGATGGCGTACGCCCCGCAGCCGGCCCCCCGCCGGTCCCGACCCGGCATGGTGTTCGTCGCCATCCTCCTGGCCGTACTGGTACTGATCTGCTCCGGCGTGATTTCCTACAGTCTGCGGAAGGGCACGCAGTCGGGCGCGCTCGCCCCGCAGACGGTGACGTCCGGTGCGCTGCGGCATGACGGACGCGACGATCCGGCCGAATGGTCGTACCGTCGACAGGTACGGCCCGGGCTGGGCAGCGGCGAGACGACGACGAGCGAAGGACGACAGACGCGATGACAGCGCAGGCCCGCCTGCTCGGTGGCAGGTACCAGGTCGGCGAGCTGCTCGGCTACGGCGGCATGGCCGAGGTGCACCGCGGTCGCGACCTCCGGCTCGGGCGGGATGTCGCGATCAAGATGCTTCGGGCGGATCTGGCCCGGGACGCGACCTTCCAGATGCGGTTCCGCCGTGAGGCGCAGAACGCCGCGTCGCTCAACCACCCGGCGATCGTGGCGGTCTACGACACCGGCGAGGAGACCGCGCCGACCGGCGAGACGCTGCCGTTCATCGTGATGGAGTTCGTCAACGGGCGGACCCTCAAGGAGGTGCTCGGCGCCGAGGGGCGGCTCCAGCCGCGCCGGGCGCTGGAGATCTGCGCCGACATGTGCGCGGCCCTGGAGTTCAGCCACCGACACGGCATCATCCACCGGGACATCAAGCCCGGCAACGTGATGCTCACCCAGACCGGCCAGGTCAAGGTGATGGACTTCGGCATCGCCCGGGCGCTGGCCAGCGGCGCCACCACCATGACGCAGACCAGCGCGGTGATCGGCACCGCCCAGTACCTCTCCCCGGAGCAGGCCCGGGGCGAGGCGGTCGACGCCCGCTCCGACGTCTACGCGGCCGGCTGCGTGCTCTTCGAGCTGCTCTGCGGCCACCCGCCGTTCGTCGGGGACAGCCCGGTCAGCGTCGCCTACCAGCACGTCCGGGAGGCGCCGCCGACGCCGAGCGACATCAACCCGGACGTCAACCCGGCGGTCGACGCGATCGTGCTCAAGGCGCTGTCGAAGAACCCGCTCAACCGCTACCAGAGTGCCGGCGAGATGCGCGCCGACCTGCTCCGCGCGGCCGCCGGCCGGCCGGTCCTGGCCACCCCGGTGATGCGCGAGGACGAGACCATGCCGATGGCGCCGGCCGCCGGCGCGGCCGGCTACCCGCCGGCCCCCGGCGCGCCGCAGACCCGGCAGATTCCGGCCCGGGTCGGCGACCCGCGTCAGCGCAAGGCGTCGTCCTGGCTGATCGCCACCTTCTCCGCGGTCGGCGTGCTCGCGGTGATCGCCCTGGTCGCCGCGCTGCTCTGGAACCAGCAGGCGGAGAAGCAGGTCACCGTGCCCACGGTGACCGGTCTGACCCAGGACCAGGCGTTCGCCCAGATCCAGCAGGCCGGCCTGGTCCCCCAGGCCGGCGACCAGATCTTCAACGCCACCTGCCAGAAGGGCAGGGTCGCCCAGCAGAACCCGCTTCCGAACGCCCGGCTCGAGGCGAACCAGGTGGTCACGGTCCAGGTCTGCGGTGGCCCGGCGACGAAGGCCGTCCCGGCCGGGCTCGAGGGGTCGACGTACGAGAGCGCGAAGAAGCGGCTGGAGAGCGAAGGCTTCGTCGTCGACCGGGACGAGGCAGACAGCCCGGAGCGGAAGGACACCGTGCTCAAGGTGTCGCCGGCCGAGGGTACGGCGGTCGCGGAGGGCGCGACGGTCACGCTCACCGTCTCCAAGGGCAACGTCGCTCAGGTGCCGAACGTCCTCAACGCCACCGAGGAGGACGCCCGGGAGGAACTGGAGGACGCCGGCTACCGGGTGAACGTGGAGCAGGGCGACGAGGTACCGGCGGACCGCGCGGGTCGGGTGCAGTCGCAGAACCCGAAGGCCGGTGCACCCCTCGCGAAGGGCAAGACGGTGACCATCGTGGTCAGCGTGCCGGAGGTGGTCGACCCGACGCCGACCGGCACGGCGACCCCGACGCCGACGAACACGCCCGACGGCGGTGGCGGCGGCTTCCCGCTGTTCCCGACCGCCCCGACGACCCCGCCGGCCCGCCTCTCCAACGACTGATGCGGCGTCCACCTCGACTGGCGAGGGCGCACCGGTGAGGTTACGGCTGCTCATCGGACGCAGGTGGGGAGAGCAGTGACCGGCCGTCCGGGCTGGGCGCTCCGGTGGCGGCGGCAGCTGGTACGCGGGGTCGTGCTGGGTCTGGCCGCGCTGCTGCTGATCAGTGTTCCGTGGCTGTGGACGACGATCGGCGCGTACGGGCACCTGTACGACGAGGCGGAGGCGCCCACCGCCGACGTCGTGATCGTCCTGGGCACCGCGGTGGCGGCGGACGGGCGGCAACCGGGGGACCGGCTCGCCGGCCGCCTTGAGACGGCTGCTGAGCTGGTGCACAGCGAGCGCGCCCGGGTGGTGTTGGTCTCCGGCGACGGCGGTGGGACGTCCGGTGACGAGCCGGCGGTGATGACCTCGTACCTGACCGAGCGGCTCGGTGTCGATCCGGGCCGCGTCGTGGCCGACCCGTTCGGTCTGGACACGTACGACAGCTGCGCGCGAGCGCGCGAGGTGTACGGCGTCGAGCGGGCCCTGATCGTGACCCAGTCCTACCACCTGTCACGAGCGGTGACGCTGTGCCGACACCTCGGCCTCGATGTCGACGGAGTGGCCGCCCGTTGCTCCGGCTGCGGGTCCGCCGTGCTCGTCGGGAAAGCGGTCCGGGACTACTTCGCCAGTGGCAAGGCGGCGTGGGACGCGTTCCGACGTAGGCCGCCGGCGGTCCACTCGCCCGCGAACCCGGGCATCCGGGACGCGCTGAAGGGCTGACCGCCGACGGGATCAGGTGGTGGCGAAGGCGGCGCGGCGGCGCGCGTCCACCTCGGCGGCCAGTTCCGGGGCGCGTTCCAGCGCCTCCGGGTGACCGCAGCCGGCCAGCCAGTTCGCCAGCATCAGGTGGCCGCCCTCGGTGAGCACCGACTCGGGGTGGAACTGGACGCCCTCGATCGGCAGTGTGCGGTGGCGCATCGCCATCACCACGCCGGAGCCGGTCCAGCCGGTGACCTCCAGCTCGCTCGGCAGCGTCTCGGGCAGCACCGCCAGCGAGTGGTAGCGGGTCGCGGTGAACGGGTCGGGCAGGCCGGCGAGCACCCCGACCCCGTCGTGCCGCACCTCGGAGGTCTTGCCGTGCAGCAGCTCGGGGGCGCGGGCCACGGTGGCGCCGAACGCCTCGCCGATCGCCTGGTGGCCGAGGCAGACCCCGAAGATGGGCAGCTGGCCGGCGTAGGCGCGGATGACGTCGAGGCAGACGCCGGCCCGGTCGGGGCTGCCCGGCCCGGGCGAGAGCAGGACGCCGGCCGCGCCGACCCGCCCCACCTCGGCCACGTCGATCTCGTCGTTGCGGCGTACCTCGCACTCCACGCCGAGCTGGCCCAGGTACTGCACCAGGTTGAAGACGAACGAGTCGTAGTTGTCGATCACCAGGACACGCATCGACTCACCTGTCCGGAGAGGGGGGCGGGGTGTTGTTCCGCTCGGTGTCGTACGGCAGGTCGTGCTCGTCACCCGGGGGCGCGTCCCCCGGCACCACGTCGCCACCCGGGTCACCGGGTACACCGGAGTCCTGGGTGACCTGCACGTCGTCGAAGGGCAGCAGGGGCTCGGCCCAGGGGAAGACCACGTACCAGAGCAGGGCCACCATCGCGGCGGCGATCAGCACGCTGCCGGCGAGTTTGCCGGGCAGCCCGAACGGGAGCTTCCGCCAGATCCAGGCGTACACGGTCAGCCTCCCAGCTCCGCCGGGCGACCCGCCGACTTCGGCTGGGAACGGTCCAGCTCGGCGTGAATGATCAGGCGTTGGTAGTTGTCGAACTTCGGGTTGCAGGTGGTCAGCGTGAGCATCCGCTGGGTCGGCTTCTGGCCCGGCTTGCCCGGCACCGGCGCCACCACCTCGACCTGGGTCGGCTTCACGATGTGGTTGCGGGTCACCTTGTAGACGTACCAGGTGTTCTTGTCCTCGACCACGATGGCGTCGCCGTCGTGCAGCTCGTCCAGCCGCCAGAAGGTGGCCCGGTTGCGGTGCCCGGCCACCGAGAAGTTGCCCACCTGGCCGGGCATGGCGCTGGTCGGGTAGTGGCCCGGCGCGTACCGGATGTCCTTCTGGGTGACGCCCTCGACCACCACCCAGTTCTTGTCCAGCTTCGGGATGTAGAGGCCGGCGATCGGCTTGCCCTGCACCGGCGGCTTGGGCTTGGCGGTCGGGCTGGCGCTGGCCGACGGCGCCACGGTCGGGTCGCCGTCCGGCCCCCACGCCTGCGCCAACTGCTGGCTGAGGTCGTTCTGGTGGGCGTCCACGATCGCCGACTTGCCCCACACCTCGTAGCCGGCGAAGAGGAGCACCACCAGCCCGAACGTGATCAGCACCTCGCCGGTGACCCGGATGCCGGCGCGCAGCCGGGAGGCGAGCGACGGACGGGTCAGCTCCGAGTAGACGCTCCGGTAGCCCTCGCCGGTCTGCTCCGGCCGGAGCTGGACCACCCGCTCACCGCGGCGCGGGCGGGGCGGCTCGTCCACGTTCTCCGAGTCGCCGGTCGGGTCGGTGGGTGGACGCGGGACGGCGCCCATCAGCGCGGTCGAGTCGAGGGCCGGCGGGCCGCCCGGCGTACGGCCGGTGACGGCCGGGATCAGCGCGGTGGCCGCGGGGTCGGCGGCGCGGTCGGGGCTGGCCGGGGAGACCGGGGTGGCCGGTCCGGCACCCGCCGCGGCGGGCCGGGCGACCTGCGGAAGGAACGCGGTCGGCGCGTCCGTGCTGGGCGCGGGTCGGCCGGTCGGGGTCTCGGCGTGGTCGGTGAGCCGGTTCGCGGCCGGGCCGGAC
>NZ_QGSW01000436.1:0-4935 GCF_003176715.1 Micromonospora sp. S4605 | reverse complement strand
CGGGCGGGTGGGGGGCGGTGGCGGGGTGCGACACATGCCCGGTTTCGGCCATGGCTGCCGCGCCCATCGCGGCGGTAGGCCGTCACTGCCGCAGGTCGGCGGCTGTTACGGTCGGCCACCCGACCCCTGTTACTTGTGTGTTTCGGCCACATAGCCCGTGCGTGACGTCACTTCTAGCGTGAGCCGACAAATGAGTTCCCTTCCCTCCGAGTCCTCACGTGGAGTCGCAATGACGGTCCGGACGACGCGGCGGGTGTTCCTGTCCACCGCCACGATGATGGCCGCGGCGCTCGCCGCCACGGCCTGTGGCAGCCCGCAGGACACCGCCTCCGGTGGCGGCGACAGCGCCGCCCCGGTCAAGGTTGGCCTGGTCTACTCCCAGTCGGGAGCGCTGGCCAGCTACGGCAAGCAGTACATCGAGGGGTTCAAGGCCGGCCTCGACTTCGCCACCAAGGGCACCAACAAGGTCGGCGACCGGTCCATCGAGATCACCGAGGTCGACGACGCCGGCGACCCGGCGAAGGCGGTCTCCGCGGCCAAGGACCTGATCGGCAAGGGACACAAGATCATCGCCGGTTCGACCGCGTCCGGGGTGGCCCTCCAGGTCGCGCCGATCGCGGCGCAGAACAAGGTGCTGTTCATCTCCGGGCCGGCCGCGACCGACGCGGTGACCGGCGCGAACAAGTACACCTTCCGGTCCGGCCGGCAGTCGTACCAGGACGTGCTGACCGCCAAGTCGTTCATCGGCGACCCGGCCGGCAAGAAGGTCGTGGTCTTCGCCCAGGACGGCGCCTTCGGCGACGCCAACGAGGCGGCCGTGAAGACCGTCATCGGCGGCGCCGGCGCGACCGTCAGCAGCGTCCGGGCTCCGGCCAGCGCCACCGAGTTCACCCCGTTCGCCAGCCAGATCAAGGCCGCCAAGCCGGACCTGCTCTTCGTCGCCTGGGCCGGCACCACCGCCCCGGCCATGTGGCAGACCCTCGACCAGCAGGGCGTGCTCTCCTCGACCACGGTCGTCACCGGCCTGGACATCCGCGCCAGCTGGCCGACCTTCGGCGCCGCCGGCAGCAAGATCTCGTTCCTGTCGCACTACTTCGACGGGGCCACCGACAACGAGGCCACCAAGGCCGCCAAGGCCAAGATCCCGGGCGGCACGCTCGACCTGTTCCACCCGGACGGCTTCGCCGCCGCGCAGATGGTCGTCCGCGCCGTGCAGGAGGGTGGCGACGACGTCGAGAAGATGGTCACCGCGCTGGAGGGCTGGAGCTTCGACGGTGTGAAGGGCAAGATGACCATCCGCGCCGAGGACCACGCCCTGCTCCAGCCGATGTTCCAGGCCAAGCTGACCGGCAGCGGCACCACCTTCACGGCCACCGCGCAGAAGAGCCTCACCGGCGACGAGAGCGCGCCGCCGGCCGTGGCGATGAAGGGCTGAACCATGCTCGCCACCCGCGGTCTGACCTGGCGGATCGGTGAGGTCGCCATCGTCGACAGCGTCTACCTCGACCTGGCGCCCGGGGAGTTCCTCGGCGTCATCGGGCCGAACGGCGCCGGCAAGACCTCACTGTTCAACCTGATCACCGGCCTGCGCCGGGCCACGGAAGGACGGGTCGCCCTCGACGGGCAGGACATCTCGTCCCTGCCGCCGCACCGGCGGGCCCGTCTCGGACTGGGCCGTACCTTCCAGGCGTCCTCGGTCTTCGGCTCGCTCAGCGTGCGGGAGAACGTGCGGCTCGCCGTACAGGCGCACCGCGGGGGCTCGATGAAGCTGTGGCGGCGGGCGGCGGCCGACCGGGAGGTGGCCGCCGCCGCCGACGCGGCGCTGGAGCGCGTCGGCCTCGCCCACCGGGGCGCGGCGCTCGCCGGCACGCTGGCCCACGGCGAGAAGCGCAAGCTGGAGATCGCGCTGCTGCTGGCCGGCGAGCCGCGGGTGATGCTGCTCGACGAGCCGATGGCCGGGGTCAGCGCCGAGGACGTGCCGGAACTGGTGACGGTGATCCGTTCGCTGACCGGCGACAGCGGCCGGTCGGTGCTGATGGTGGAGCACCACATGGACGTGATCCTGGAGTTGGCCGACCGGATCGCCGTGATGCACCATGGCGCGCTGCTGGCCTGCGACACCCCGGAGACGGTGATGGCCAACCCCACCGTGCAAGAGGCCTACCTGGGGGAGTCGCTCTGATGGAACCCGTCCTCAACGTGGAGAACCTGTCGGTCCGGATCGCCGGGCTGCACATCCTGCAAGGGGTGTCGTTCACCGTCGCCCCGACCGGCGTCACCGTGCTGCTCGGTCGCAACGGCGTCGGCAAGACCACCACCCTGCGCGCCATCGTCGGCCTCACCCCGCGTGGCGGGGAGGTGCGCGGCACCATCCGGATGGGCGCGCAGAGCCTGCTGGCCCGGCCCACCCACCGGCTGGTCCGCGGGGGGCTCGGCTACGTGCCCGAGGACCGCTGCGTCTTCGCCGGGCTCACCGTCGCGGAGAACCTGCGGCTCGCCGAACGGCGCGGCACCACCCCGGCGTACGACAAGGTGTACGCGCTCTTCCCGGAGCTGGACCGGCGCGGCCGGCAGCGTGCCGGGTCGCTCTCCGGCGGGCAGCAGCAGATGCTCGCCATCGGCCGGGTGCTGCTCAACGACAACCGGCTGCTGCTGGTCGACGAGCCGACCAAGGGGTTGGCGCCGAAGGTGGTGACCGAGGTGGCCGAGGTGCTGGAACGGGTCGCCGAGTCCGTGCCGGTGCTGCTCGTCGAGCAGAACCTGGCGGTGGTCCGGCGGCTCGCCCGGGACGCGGTGGTGCTGGCCGCCGGCCAGGTGGCCTGGGTCGGGGACGCGCAGCAGTTGCTGCTGGAGACCGCGCTGACCAAGTCGCTGCTCGGCGTGGGCTCCGCGGAGGGGCACGCGCCGGCCGCGTCCGGTGGGCCGACCGCAGGGAAGGACGCGCACTGATGGACACCATCGTCCTGCTGACGCTGACCGGGCTCGGCCTGGCGGCGCTCTACTTCCTGGTCGCCTCCGGGCTCTCGCTGGTCTTCGGCCTGGCCGACGTGCTCAACTTCGCGCACGGGCTGTTCCTCGGCGTCGGCGCGTACGCCACCTGGTGGGCGGCGGGCAACCTGCCCGGCGCCGGCGGCGACGGCTTCGGCTTCCTGGTCGCGGTCGCCTTCGGGGTGGCCGCCGGCACGCTGGTCGCGGTGCTGGTCGAGCTGGTGCTGATCCGGCCGCTCTACTCCCGCACCATCGAGCAGGTGCTGGTCACCGTCGGCCTGTCGCTGGCCGGGGTGGCGCTGCTCCAGGCCACCTGGGGCGCGGATGCCCGGCCGTTCCCGCGGCCCGACTGGACCCGGCAGGTCACCGGCATCCTCGGCGCGCAGGTGCCCAACGGCGGCCTGCTGCTGATCATCGCCGCGGTGGCGGTGCTCGGCGCGATCCTCGCCTTCCTCCGCTGGACCCGCTACGGCCTGGTGATCCGGGCCGGGGTGGAGAACCGGGAGATGGTGACCGCGCTCGGCATCGACGTGCGCAAGGCGTTCACCCTGGTCTTCGCGATCGGCGGGGCGGCCGCGGCACTGGCCGGCGCACTGGGTGGCGTCTACTTCGGCACGGTCTCGCCGGGCCAGGGCGGCTCACTGCTGATCTTCGCGTTCATCGTCGTGGTGATCGGCGGGATGGGCTCGGTGGTCGGGTCCGCGTACGCGGCGGTCGCGGTCGGCCTGCTGCAACAGTTCGTGAACTACTACGGCACCTCCGGGCTGGGCGACATCTGCGTGGTCGCGCTGCTGGCCGTGGTGCTGCTGCTGCGCCCGCAGGGCATCGCCGGAAAGGTGGCAACGGCATGACCGAGGTCAAGAGTCCCGAGGTTCCCGCGCCGCCGGCGGCGGTGCCCGCCGAACTGACGCCGGACACCGGCCGGTGGCACCGGGTGCGCCCGTTCCTGCCGCTGGTCGCGCTGGTGGTCGCGCTGATCCTGCCGTACTCGACGGTGCACCTGCCGGGCATCTTCGAGGGCCCGCTGAACTCGCCGGGCACCCTGCAACTGCTCGCCGTGTGCCTGGTCTTCGGCGGCCTGGCGGCCGGCTACGACCTGCTCTTCGGCCGCACCGGCATGCTCTCCTTCGGGCACGCGCTCTACTTCGCCGCCGGCGTCTACGGCACCGACATCCTGATCACCAAGGCCGGGTTGCCGCTGTGGCAGGCCGCGCTGCTGACCATCACCGGCGGCACCATCCTCGCCGCGCTGCTCGGCGCCGTCGCGCTGCGCACCGTCGGGATCGCGTTCGCCATGGTGACGCTGGCCTTCGCCCAGGTCGGCGCGATCCTGGTGGCCCGGGACTTCGGCGGGCTCACCGGCGGCGAGGAGGGACTGCCGCTGGACGTCTCCAACCTGCCCCCGGCGCTGGTCGGGGTCGCCAACACGGTCAACCTCTACTGGCTGGCGCTGGCGTACCTGGTCGTGGTGATCTTCGTGGTGCACCGGGTGAGCGGCTCGCCGACCGGGCGGGTGCTCGCCGGCCTGCGCGACGACGAGCGCCGGATCGGGGTGCTCGGGCTCGACCCGTACCGGTTCAAGCTGGTGGCGTTCACCCTGGCCGGCGGGCTGGCGTCGGCCGGGGGCGTGGTCTACTGCCTGATCGTCGGCGGCGCCTCGCCGCACATCACCTCGTCCGAGCTGACCCTGTCGCTGCTGGTCATGGTGGTGCTCGGTGGGCCCGGCACCCGGTGGGGCCCGGTGCTCGGCGGCATCCTCTACATGTACCTGGACCACCGGCTGGTCGCGTTCGGCACCAGCGACGCGGTGGACGCCCTGCCCGCGATCCTCAGCCGCCCCCTGTCCCAGCCGCTCTTCGTCCTGGGCACCGTCTTCATCCTGGCCGTCTACTTCTTCCCCGGCGGCCTGGCCAGCCTCGCCCCCCGCCTAACCCACCTCCGCAAAAC
>NZ_QGSW01000431.1:0-5183 GCF_003176715.1 Micromonospora sp. S4605 | reverse complement strand
TGTATCCGGCAGCCACCGCTGCGTCATGGTCAGTCCACACAGCCGTCCATGATCGACGGTGGCTGCCCTCATACCCCCACCGCACCAAACCGCAGCTCAGCCGAGGTCAACATCCCCGGCTGGAGTATTAGGCGTCGCTCTCCCAGAAGAAAGGGGCCCGGGAGACTCCCTGCTGGGCGCACCTTCCCGGATGACGACGATCGGAGAGACATGACGAGCGAGGAGACAGCCGCCTGCTGCGCGCTGCTGGTGGCGGTAGACGCTGACCGATCCGCAGTTTGGCGGCGCGGACCTGCTGGTCGGCATGGCCGCCGTAAGGGACGCAACGGCGGCGGAATCTGAGGCCGTAGGTATGGCCAGCGACACGGCGGGGGTGGCATTGCTGTGAGTGACCCCAGACGGACGGCGTCATTTCGCTTCATCAGCCGAATCTCCCTTGGAAGTCAACGCGTGTGGCAGGGGCTCGCATGGCCACGTGATTATGCTGGCTGAGCAGCCCGGATGACGACGGCTCCGCAGGCTCATGCGCCCGGCTGTTGCCGTCACCGCTTCATGTGTACCCGCAGGGTCGACTTGCGATCGTCAGCCTTGATCGTGGAGACGATTTTCCCATCCTGAAGGCGACGGAGGATGGCCCGGTGCGCCTGGGTGTCGGCAAGTTGGGCCTGCCGGTTGCCCTTGTCTGCGATCGTGGCGTAGTCGCCGCCCATGTTCCGCAGGATCCGGCGGAGATCGTCGAGAGAGACCTCTTCCCCTGCCGCCGCCAGAAGTCCTGCGACCGTCGTCTGGTGAGCGCCGCCCCGGCATAGTGAATCGATCTGGTCGGCGCGGAGACCCATACCCGACCGGAGCGCGTACGCGGCCATCGCCTGGTAACCAGCTTTAGGTACTCCGTCTGCGAACTCGTCCATTGCCTCAAGGACTACCTTCTTGATGTCGTCGGCGACCTTCGAACTCTGCATCAGTTCGGCGATGTATGTAGCTTGCAGTGTCCGCGGGCCGACGAGTTCGGCGTAGTTGCTCGATCGAGTGATGGCGTGCTCGAGTGTGCCCCAGTCGACCATGAGCCGGGAGTCGAACGTTTCCTCGTCGTCGTTGAGTAGCTCTCTCTCGATGAGAAGAGCGATCAGCTCGCCGGGCTCGGGGGCAATGGACTGCGCTTGAAGTGCCCCCGGCTGCAGGGAACCCGCGATCTGCGCCCGCAGAGCCGGGTTCTGCAGCTGCTCTCGTGCGTTCACGATGGTTGTCGCGAGGTCGCGCCTGGCGTCGAGTTCATCACCGTTCGCGTCCACCACCTCGCGTGCCGACGAGAGCAAGGCCGCGAGCCACTCATCAATGCCACCAGCCCGCTCCACGTAGGCACTGACGTTGGCGAAGGTGGGTGGGATCCGACCTGTGCCTACGAGCGCGGGCCAGGCACCCTCGGGAGCGTCGCCGAGGTTATCGATCCTGCAGTCAGGGCTTGCACCGGTTATGAGTCTGCCGAAGTCGGCCTTCTTGAGCCGTGCGACGTCCTGTAGCACCTCGATGAACATCGCGGACGACTCGATGGTCCACCTCGTCCCTTGCGACTCGTGGTTCGACTGAAAGTAGGTGTCGAGGTTGTCAAGCGCATGATCGTAGATGTTGTGATCGGCCTTGGCAAGGCGATCGAGTGCGATGTTGTCAGTCCCGGCGAGCACTTCGAGGTTCTGAGCGGTGATGGCGTAAGCACATGCCTTGATCAGGGCGGCACACGCTGCCTCTGACAGCCCAACAACGCTCGGAATGACTGCACCGGTGCCAGCGATGAACTGCACCGCGCGGCGGGCCGCGTCGCCGCGGCGCTCGTCCCGCAGCGACGGGAACTCCGAGTACGAAGCCTCGAAGAAGACCCGCACCTGGTCCGAGTGCTCGTACTCTGTGCCGTCAGCACGATGAGTAAGTGCGACGTCCACGAGCTGGCTCCGCTCGTCTCGGCCTAGGGTTGTGTCACCGATAAGGTAGGTGAAGATGCCCGGCAGTAGTGAGGTGATCTCAACAAGATTCGGGTAGGTAGCGGTATTCGAAGTGGGTGAGATGCAGTGCGGCGCGGACGGTATCGCCGGTTCTTCGTGGGCTGGCGGTGCTGTGCCGGAGGCTGCGCCAGCGGCCGGTGAGGATGGCGAAGCCGCGTTCTCCGCGGCACCGCATGGATCGAAGGACAGCGTTGTAGGTGCGGTTGTCGACGGCGAGGCGGCGGCCGTCGGCGGGTTGCTTGTACGGGGTGTGGATGCCCTGGCCGGCGCCCTCGTAGCCGGAGTCGGCCAATGCCGGCAGGTGCAGTTCGGAGGCCGCCCAATACAGGGCGCCGGTGACATCCAGTTGTTGGGCGCAGGTGAGGTCGTGCAGGTGTCCGGGCATCGCCTCGGAGGTCCAGATCGGTAGTCCGTCCGGGCGCATCACGGCCTGAATGTTCGCGCCGAAGTCGCGGTGTTTCCCGGAGTACCAGGCATCGATCGTTTCGCCCTTCACGCTCATGGTCGTCTCGGCCACTCGGTCGGTGTCGAACAGCTTGCCGTCGAGGATCACGTGCGACCAGCCCTCGCCGGCGACCCGCGCGAGGGCCTCATGCAGGGTGGGGGCCTGCGCCGCTAGGACCCGCACGGCCTCGGCGACATACCGGTAGGCGGTTGCCCTCGACACGCCGAACCCCGCCCCGAGAGTGGTCTTGTCCTCACCCTTGCGGAACCACACCAACACCAGAAGCGCCTGGTAGAAGCAGGTCAACGCCCGCGTTCCCGATCGGGTGCCCACCGCACGGCGCTCGGCGCGTAACAGCCGCGCCACGTGCTGAACGAGTTCCCTGGGCACGTCGAGCATGGCACGATAGGCGATCACGTGGGGTCCTCACTTGCTGGGCTGATCTTGTGGTGAGAACTGCCTACCGAGGGCCCCACGCCCTCCTCAAGCATCGTCCGATAAGGACGCATTCGCGCATGTCGCGCACGTCAAACGGCGATCCTTGTTGAGATCACCTCAGTGGGGTGAGCTGCTCTACAAGTGCGGCCTTTGCCACGCCAGCGCCCAAATAGTGATCGACGAACGCGCGCTCCTTGGGGCCCCAGTCTGCGAGGCGTTTCACGACCACCTTTGCGCGATCGGCGTCCTCCTGGAGCAGGTGGTTGAGGATGGAGACGTTGTACATGCTGCGGTCGCGGAGAACGCCGGTACCGCGGTCACGGAGGATTGCGGTGATGTCTTCGGCGTCGAGGGGGTAGTCGGCGTCGGGGGTGCCGCGGTCGACGTTGCGCATCAGGTAGGTCATCGCGTCAGGCCGGATCAACTCGCCGTAGAAGGACGAGACGTGGAGCGAGAAGTAGGACGTGATGTATTTCTGTGCTACGAGGTCGACGGCGAGCTGGGATGGAAGGAGCCGGTCGAGCCATTGGCGGAAGGTCAGCGCATTCTCGCCTTCCGTGGTCCTGTACTTAAACTGCGGACGGTCGACGAGATCACCCCAGGTGTGGTGTTGGAGGAAATGCACGTCGCGCTCGATGCGTTCCAGGCTGTCTTTATCGGCGGTCGCTGAGCGCGCGGCCCATTCGTCCAAATCGAGGGAGGTACCAAGAAGGTCACTCAGCACTGGTGCAGAGAACAGCAGTTGGCGTTGGTAGCCGTACCCGTCGCGAACATGCAGCACGATCGAGCCGTTACCCTGTAGTAGGTCCCGCCAAAACTTCGCAGTCCGGAGCTCGGCAGGACTGACGACTTCGCCGCTGACGTGTAGCTGATCGCTCACGGTGAAGCCCTGCGGCGAGGACGCGCGAACAATCGCGTCGACTCGCGCCTGAAGCCTCGCCGCCAACTCGCCGGCCCTTTCCTCGGCCGCCTCGTCGCGTTCGATCCGCTCATGGAGCTTGGTCGACTCCACGCGGAGCCGCTGGAGGTTTGCGCTGACCAGCGCGCGCCAGACGTCGTACAGCTTGTCCAGCGAGCTCTCGCCGAGTCGGATCGCTTCGAAGTCGGCCATGTGGACGTTCTTGAAAAGGACCATCGCGAGGAGGCGTTCCTCGTCGAGCTGCGGTACCGGTGTGGCGACGTCTATGAGCTGGTGCTTGAACACCTCGTACTCGTTGACGATGTTGTAGATGAGCCGCATGTCGGCGACGTGCCGTGCAGCGAGGTCAACGAGTTCCTTGGAGATCGAGTGCCAGCGGCCTGTCAGCAGCCTGTGCATGTGGTCGCGGGCGTTCTTGTGGGTGATAAACGGCACGACGGGTACGACGAGGTCAAAGAATTTGGTCCGGTTGGCCCGAACAAGTTCCGCCTTGGCTTCGTCGGTGATCGCGTTATTTTCGTCTCGCCCTAGCTTTTCGAAGATGCTGTCACGGAGGGCGTAGATGAACCGGACCCTACGTCCCTTGAGCTGTTTCGCGGTGTTCAGCAGGTTGTTTAGGGACCGTAGTGTCTCGAAGATGAGCGGATCGTCGAAGCGGTCGAGATCCTCCAGAATGACGATGTCGCGGCCGTTGGTCTCGAAGAGGTAGACAATCTCGTCGAGGTATTCGTCGAAATAGCTAGATGAGCGAGGCGGGAGCGTGATGCTGGCAGGGCCCGCCGTGACCTGCTCAATCCTCACCTTGTCGTGCAGCAGAAGACGAACCAAGTAGACGGCCCCGATAAGGATGGCTGCGAGCGCGAGGTATACAAGCGGAGTGCGCGACCAGCCGGGGCGTTCGACAGGGTCGACCCCGGTCAGCGCGATCACAGGCCGGTCGAGCCCAGCCGCCACCATGAGGACAAAGAGAACGAGACCCACGAACAGAGCGAGCCCGAACTCACGCCAGCGGGGGAATCGACTGATGCGCCGGAACCGTGACTCGGGGGCGTCTGCGGGCATCTGCTGGTAGAGCAGCTGCTTGACGATTTCCTTCTGGATGCGATTCGTCTTTGTCGTTGCGGCAGGGTTGCCCTCTTCGTCGGCTCCGACGGGCGCGGGCTGCTCACCCAAGGTCGACAGCGACACCTCGATGACCCTTTTAGGGTATGCCTTGGCGAGAGTGCGCAGGATGCTGCTTTTGCCGGTGCCGTAGGTCCCGGGTTCGACGTAATTCGGCGGGCCTGGAGGTCCTGCGAGGCGGAATGCGCTGGTCGGCGGGTCGCGAGAGGCAGAGAAGGCCAGAAGTCCCTAGAGACGCGATCTCCTGGACTAACGCGTGCCA
>NZ_QGSW01000167.1:0-40210 GCF_003176715.1 Micromonospora sp. S4605 | reverse complement strand
TCACCGGCCCGATCCGGCTCGCCGTGGCGGCGGCCCTCGGTGCGCCGACCGCCTGCGCGCTCGTCACGCTGACCGAGGCCTACCGGTACGGCGGAGTGGGACGCTGCCAACAGGTCGGGGCGTCCAGCGTGCTCGGGCTGGCCGTGCTGGGCGCCGGGCACCAGCTCCGTGCCGGCGCGGCGGACCCGACGGCCGTCCTGCTCGCGCTCGCGGTGGTGCCGCCGCTGCTGCTCCGCGGACTGCTCGGGGCGCGGCCGGCCCCGGCCGACCCGCCGCCCGCCCGTGCGTCGGTGCCGGCCGACCGGGCGAAACTGGTGCGCGCCCTCGACGCGCTGCGGGACGCGCCCGCGCCGTCCGGGGCGCTGCTGGTCGTCGAACTGACCGGCGCCGCCGAGGGGCCCGGGTTCGCCGTCCGCGACGACGTGCTGACCGAGGCGATCCGCCGGGCCCGCGCGGTGCTCGGCCCCCGGGACCTGCTCGCCGAGCCGAGCGGCGCCGGGTTCGCCGTGCTCACCCCCGCCGGACCGGTCCTGGCGTACGCGCTGGGCAGCCGGTTGCTGGCCGCGCTCACCCAGCCCTACCAGGTGCCCGGGGCGGTGCTGCGGCTGCGGGCGAGCATCGGGCTGGCCGAGGTCGCCGGATCCGCGCCGGAGGACGTGTTGCGCCAGGCCGACCTGGCCCGGCGGCGGGCCGTCCAGCTCGGTCGGGACCGGGTCGAGTGGTACGACGCCTACCTGGAGGAACAGCTGGTCCGCCGGCTGGACCTGGAGCGGGAGCTACCGGGGGCACTCGCCCGGGGCGAGCTGGACCTGGTCTACCAGCCGGTGGTCGGGCTGGCCGACCGGCTGCCGGTGGGCGCGGAGGCGTTGCTGCGCTGGCGCAGCCCGGTTTTCGGCACGGTCCTGCCGGCCGAGCTGCTGCCGGTGGCCGAGGATCTGGGTCTCGTCGGTGAGGTGGGCTGCTGGGTGCTGGAGCGGGCCTGCCGCCAGCTCGCCGCCTGGTCGACCGGCGGCCGGGAGCTCTGGATGGCGATCAACGTCAGCGTCCCCGAACTCGTCTCGCCGGACTTCGTGCCGCGCACCGCGGCGGTGCTCGACGCGTACGGCGTGCCGCCGGACCGGCTGGTGGTCGAGGTGGCCGAGCCGCGGGTGGGCGCCGAGCTGCCGACCGTGGTGGCCCGGCTGGCCGGGTTGCGGTCGCTCGGCATCCGGACCGCCCTGGACGACTTCCGGGCCGAGCACGCCTCGCTCGCCCAGCTGCGCCGGCTGCCGATCGACCTGCTCAAGGTCGGCCCGGAGCTGGTCGACCCGGCGGACCCGGAGCGTCCGCTGATCGACGTGGTGGTGAACGTGGGCGACCGGCTGGGGCTGGAGATCGTCGCGGAGGAGCTGGAATCGGCAGCCCACGTCGACGGGGCGTGCCGGGCCGGCTGCCGGTACGGGCAGGGATTCGCGCTGGCCCGGCCGGCCACCGCGGAGCGGGTCGAGGCGTACTTCGAGGAGTTCCCGTCCGCGTTCCGCTGAGCCGCCACCGGTGTCGGTTCAGCCGTTCCGCGGCGGTGCGGTGCTCCCGCGCGGGGTGAGGTGTGCCGTCTCGTCCTGCAGCCCGGCCGGGTCGGCGCCGCCGATCACCGCCAGCAGCTGCCGGGCGGCGTGCGCGCCGTAGGCCGGGATGTCCCGGCTGAGCGCGGTCAGCGGCGGGTGCACCACCTGGCAGAGGGGCGAGTCGTCCCAGGCCACGATGGACAGGTCGGCGGGGACCGCCAGCCCCATCTCCTGGGCCGCCGACAGGCCGGCGATCGCCATCACGTCGTTGTCGTAGATCACCGCGGTCGGCCGGGCGGCGGAGCTGAGCAGCCGGCGGGTGGCCCGCGCGCCCTCCTCGCCGGTGTAGTCCGACGGCACGGTGACCGCGTCGGCGAGCCCGAGTCGCCGGCACGCCCGCTCGAACGCCTCGGTGCGGATCTCGGTGTGCAGCAGGTCGGGCAGGCCGCCGACCCGGGCGATCCGCCGGTGCCCGAGCGCGACCAGGTACTCCACCGTCTCCACCAGGGCGGCCGCGTCGTCGGACCAGACGCTGGCCAGCCGGCCGGTGCCGCCCGGGCCGCCGATCACCACCGCCGGCAGGCCGAGCTCCTCCAGCATGGGCACCCGGCGGTCGTCGGTGCGCAGGTCGCAGACGAGCACGCCGTCGACCCGGCGCTCACCCCACCAGCGCCGGTAGACCGCGATCTCGGCCGCCGGGTCGGCCACCACCTGGAGCGTGAGGGCGTACGACCGGGCGGCGAGTTCCGCCTCGACGCCGCTGATCAGCTCCATGAAGAACGGCTCGATGCCGAGCGTCCGGGCCGGGCGGCACAGGGCCAGTCCGACCGCCTCGGCGCTGGCTCCGGAGAGTGCCCGGGCCGCGCTGCTCGGGCTGAAGCCCATCTCGGCGGCGATGGCGAGGATCCGCTGGCGGGTGGCCGCGGAGACGCCGGGCTGGCCGTTCAGCGCGTACGACACCGCGCCCTTGGAGACCCCGGCCCGTCGGGCGACGTCGGCGATGGTCGGCCGCTTCACCGGCGTGCTCCTCCTCCCTCCCGCCCGGTGGCGGGACGGCGTGCTCCCTGCCCGCCCGTGGCGGGACCGCCCGCCCGGGGAGACGCGCCCGCCGGGCGGCCGGCGGAGATCACAACCGGATCGTACGGTGCCCATCACTCATCCGGTTAAGTCAACGTCTCTCGATCTCCGGGAGCATTTCCGGCATGCGGAGGTGAGATGAGACGGTCCTGGACACGGTGCCGCGCGTACGCCGACCGGCTGCTGACCGTCCAGCCCCGCGACGGCGGGCTGGCCCTGGTCGCGGTCAACGACGACGGGTCGCCGTGGCGGGCGGCGGTGTCGGTGACCCGGCTGACCCTGGCCGGACAGCCGCGGGCGAAGACCACGCTGGAGCTGGCCGTGCCGGCGTACGACTCGGTGACGCTGGCGCTGCCGGCGGAGCTGGCGCGGCCGGACGACGCCCGCGCCGAGCTGCTGGTCGCCGAGGCGGGCGAGCCGGCCGGCCGGGCGCTCTGGTTCTTCGCCGAGGACCGCGACGTCCGCTGGCCGGCGGCGCGGTGGGAGGCGCTGGTCGAGCCGGTGGACGGCGGGCAGCGGGTCCGGGTCACCGCCGCGACGGTGCTGCGTGACCTCAGTCTCTTTCCGGACCGGTTGGACCCCGCCGCCACCGTGGACGAGGCGCTGGTCACCCTGCTGCCGGGCGAGTCGGCGACGTTCACCGTCCGGTCGCCGGCGCCGCTGGACCCGGTGGCGCTGACCACCCGTCCGGTGCTGCGCTGCGTCAACGACCGGTAGGTCCGGATCCTGCCGGGAAGCGGCCCGCCGGGGCCCGTCCCGGCCGGATCGCGCCATCGACTTGAAAAATTCTGCAAGTGCTAAAGTCTTCAGGGTCGTACGGCGGGTGGCCGTGCGGCAGGGGGAGGCGACGGCGTGTCAGTGCCGCTGTACCAGGCGAAGGCCGAGCTGTTCCGCACGCTCGGGCATCCGGTGCGGATCCGGGTGTTGGAACTGCTCCAGGACGGGCCGAAACCGGTCCGCGACCTGCTCGCGGCCATCGACGTCGAGGCGTCCAACCTCTCCCAGCAGCTCGCCGTGCTGCGCCGGGCCGGCATGGTCAGCACCTGGCGGGACGGCTCCCTGGTCATGTACGCGCTCAGCACCCCGGACGTGGCCGACCTGCTCGCCGCCGGGCGGCGGATCCTCGGCGCGGTCCTCACCGACCGGGACGGGCTGCTCGGCGAGCTGCGGGCCGACGGGTCCGCCCGGTGACCGCCGCGCTCGTCCAGGTCCGCGACCGCCTGCTCGGCCTGCTGCCGCAGCCCGCCGACTGGCGGGCCGTGCGCCGCTCGCCCCGGCGGGACCTGCTCGCCGGGGTCACCGTGGCCGTGGTGGCGTTGCCGCTGGCCCTGGCCTTCGGCGTCACCTCCGGCCTGGGCGCCCAGGCCGGCCTGGTGACCGCGGTGGTCGCCGGCGCGGTCGCCGCCGTCTTCGGCGGTTCCAACCTCCAGGTCTCCGGCCCCACCGGGGCGATGACAGTGGTGCTGGTGCCGGTGGTGCAGCGCTTCGGCGCCACCGGCGTGCTGATGGTCGGGGCGATGGCCGGGCTGGTGCTGATCGCGCTGGCGCTGGCCCGCCTCGGCCGGTACGTCCGCTACCTGCCGGTCCCGGTCATCGAGGGGTTCACCGCGGGTATCGCGGTGGTCATCGCCCTGCAACAGGTGCCGGCCGCGCTCGGGGTGGCCGACGCGCACGGCGAGCGGGTCTGGGCGGTCGCCGCCGACGCGGTGGTCCGGTTCGCGGCGCACCCCGCGCCGGCGCCGCTCGCGGTGGCCCTCGGCGTCGCCGCGCTCATGCTGCTCGGCGCGCGGTGGCGTCCCGGCCTGCCGTTCTCGTTGATCGGGGTGGCGCTGGCCACCGTGCTCGCGGAGACCGTGCCGGTCGAACTGGCCCGGATCGGCGCGTTGCCCAGCGGGCTGCCGACGCCGTCGCTGAGCTTCCTCGACCCGGCCGCCATCGGGGTGCTGCTGCCGTCAGCGCTGGCGGTGGCGGCGCTGGCCGCACTGGAGAGCCTGCTCTCCGCCACCGTCGCCGACGGCATGACGGTCGGCGAGCGCCACGACCCCGACCGGGAGCTGTTCGGTCAGGGCCTGGCCAACCTGGCCGCGCCGGTGTTCGGCGGGATCCCGGCGACCGCCGCCATCGCCCGGACCGCGGTGAACGTGCGGGCCGGCGCGAGTTCGAAGCTGGCGTCGCTCACCCACGCCGTCGCGCTCGCCGCGATCGTGCTGGCCGCCGCTCCGCTGGTCGGCCGGATCCCGCTGGCCGCGCTGGCCGGCGTCCTGCTGGCCACCACTGTGCGGATGGTCGAGGCGGGTTCGCTGCGGGCGCTGGCCCGGGCCACCCGGGGCGACGCGCTGGTGCTCGTGCTCACCTTCACCGTCACCGTGGCGCTCGACCTGGTGACCGCCGTGGCGGTCGGGGTGGGCGTGGCCGTGGTGATCGCCCTGCGGGCGGTGGCCCGCACGGCCCGGGTGGAGCAGGTGCCGCTGGACCGGGGCGAGCACAGCGCCGAGGAGCACGCGCTGCTCGCCGACCACATCGTGGCCTACCGGCTGGACGGGCCGCTGTTCTTCGCGGCGGCGCACAACTTCCTGCTCCAGCTCTCCGACGTCGCCGACGTGCGGGTGGTCATCCTGCGGATGTCCCGGGTCTCCACCATCGACGCCACCGGCGCGCAGGTCCTCGGCGACGCCATCCTCCGGTTGCAGGGGCGCGGCATCACGGTGCTGCTCTCCGGGATCGCGCCCGGGCACGACCAGGTGCTGGCCGCCCTGGGGGTGGCCGACCAGTTGCGCCGCGACGGCCTGGTCTTTCCGGACACCCCCAGCGCCATCCGGCACGCCCGGTCCATCGCGCTCGCCGGTGACCGGACGGCCGAGGCCGCGCCCGCCGGCGCCACCGGTCGCTGACCGGGAAGCCGGCCGGCGGAACGGCTCGACAGCCGGATCTTGCCCCGGCGCCGCCGTGCTCGGTTGGGGCTCGCGGCGAACCCGATGGCGCCGGTCGGCGGAAAGACGACGATCCGGCGGGGGCGCCTCCCCGCCGGATCGTCCGGTAAGGCCTTCGGTGGCCGGGCGGTCAGCCGCGGGCCGCGGCGAGCACCTGGCCGACCAGCTCGCCGGAGGTGCCGGAGCGCTCGTACTCGGGCCGGTTCAGGGTGCCGCCCATCAGCGGGCGGGGGTTGCGGTGCACGGCGGGGCTGTCCGAGCTGACCAGCGCCGCGAAGTGGTACTCCCGCGCGCCGGTGGCCTCGATGATCCGGGCGATGTTGCGCGGGGTGATGCCCCCACCCGGCATGACGACGATGCGGTCGCCGGCCCGGCGGACCAGCTCGGCGATGAGCGGGGCCCCCTCCAGCACGCTCACCTCCTGACCCGAGGTCAGCACCCGGTGCACGCCCAGCTCGACGAGCTGCTCCAGCGCCTGGAACGGGTCCCGGACCATGTCGAACGCCCGGTGGAAGGTGATGCTGACGTCGCCGGCCGCCTCGATCAGCTTGCGGGTGGTGGGAACGTCGACGTCTCCCTCCGGGGTCAGCGCCCCGATCACCACGCCGTGCGCGCCGGCCGCGACGGCGGCCTGCACGTCGCGCACCATCGCGTCGACCTCGGCCGGCGAGTAGATGAAGTCACCGGCCCGGGGGCGGACGATGACGTGCACCCGGATCCGGTCCACGCTGCGCAGCGCGGTCTCGATGGTGCCGATGCTGGGGGTCAGCCCGCCGTCGAACAGTGCGGAGCAGAGCTCCACCCGGTCGGCGCCGGCCGCCTCGGCGGCGATCGCCCCCTCGACGCTGTCGATGCAGATCTCGAATGTCGTCATCAGTCTTCCTTCTCCGTGCGGGCCGGTCCCGCGGTCCAGTCGATGGCGGCGGTGACGGCGCCCACCGGTTCGCCCCCGCCGAGCACCGGCACCCGGCGCAGCTCCGGCGCGCCGTCGACCGCCGCGCCGGCCTCGGCCAGCGCGGCGAGCGCGATCACGGTGGTGGCGCGGGGGCTGCCGTCGATCGCCTTCACGGCGACCGCGTAGCCGTCGGGGGTCGCCACCCCCAGCACGCCCTCGGCGCCGCCCTTGGCGAGCACCCCGGGCAGCGCCCGCATGAGGTCGGTGTTCGGGTGGCCGTGCCACCCTCCGACGTGTTCCGGATGGCGGCGCATCGCCTCGGCCACCCGCGCCTCGGCGCTGCCCGGCTCCGCCGTGACGAGCGCCTGGAAGGTGCGGGCCAGCCCGGTCAGCGGCAGGCCGAACAGCGGCGCGCCGCAGCCGTCCACCGCCACGGTGCTGACCGGGGTGCCGGCCAGCCGCGCCACGGCGGCGGCGATCTCCCGCTGCACCGGGTGCGCCGGGTCGAGGTAGTCGGGCGTCGACCAGCCCCGGGCGACGGCGGCGACCAGCATGGCGGCGTGTTTGCCCGAGCAGTTCATCCGGATCCGGCTGCGCCGCTCGCCGGTGCGGATCAGCCGCTCCCGGGTGGCCTCGTCCTCCGGCCAGTCGACCGGGCAACCGAGCGCGTCCTCGGTCAGCCCGGCGGCGGTCAACAGCTCGCGTACCACTGCCACGTGCCGGTCGTCGCCGGTGTGGCTGCCGGCGGCGATGGCCAGGGCGGGCCCGGTCAGCACCCCGGCCAGCGGGGAGTCGGCGGCAGCCGTGGCGGTCAGGCAGGCCAGCGCCTGCACCGGCTTGAGGGTGGAGCGGGGCAGCACCGGCTCGTCGGGTACGCCGGCCCGCAGCGCGACGGCGCCGGTCGGGTCGAGCACCACGACGCTGCCGTGGTGCCGGCTCTCCACGAAACCGTTGCGGGTCACCCGGGCCAGTTCGGCGTACGGGCGGTCGGTCACCGGTTACCCCCTCGGGTGAGCACGGCCGGGTCCGGTCCGGCCGACCGGCCGCGGGCGGCGAACCGCCCGTTGCGGGCCTGCAGGACGCGGGCGAACTTCGACAGCGAGGCGTTGACCACCAGGTAGATCAGCGCCACCACCAGGAACGTCTGGATCAGCAGGTTGGTGTACGAGGCGAGCACCTGGCCGCTGTAGAGCAGCTCGGTGTAGCTGACCACGAAACCGAGCGAGGTGTCCTTGAGCAGCCCGACCAGCTGGCTGACCAGGGACGGGGTGAGCTGGAGCAGGGCCTGCGGCAGGACGACCAGCCGCATCACCTGCCCCCGGCGCAACCCGATGGCCAGGCCGGCTTCGGTCTGGCCCCGGTCCAGCGCCTTGATGCCGGCCCGGAAGATCTCGGCGAAGGCCGCCGAGTTGGAGATCACCAGCGGCACCACGAGCTTCCAGAACAGCGGGAAGTTCAGGCCGTACCGGGGGAGCGCGAAGAGCGTCACGTAGATCAGCAGCAGCGCCGGTACGGTCCGGAAGATCTCCACGTACGCGCCGGCCAGCCACCGTACCGGCCGGTGCGCCGACAGCCGGCCGAGCGCGA
This sequence comes from Micromonospora sp. S4605, assembly GCF_003176715.1. Taxonomy (NCBI): domain Bacteria; kingdom Bacillati; phylum Actinomycetota; class Actinomycetes; order Micromonosporales; family Micromonosporaceae; genus Micromonospora; species Micromonospora sp. S4605. The sequence goes on along the minus strand of NZ_QGSW01000167.1, from coordinate 32,177 downwards.
GCAGCAGCCCGAGCACGGAGCTGAGCACGGCGGTCGCCGCGGCGGCGAGCAGGGTGTTCCAGAGCGCGTCGAGCAGGTAGCGCCAGATCGGCCAGGTGGTGAAGGGCTGCCACCGGTCGGCGGCGAGTTCGCCGTAGCTGGCGAACCGGTGCACCGCCCAGGCGAGCCCGCCGAGGACGGCGAGCGCGCCCAGCACGGTGGCGATCCGGATCCGGCGCTGGGCGCGCGGGCCCGGCACGTCGAAGAGGATCTGCTGGTTCGAGCTCATCGGACGATCGCCAACCTTCGTTCCAGCGTGCCGGTGACCCGACCGATCAGCAGCGCCAGCAGCATGTAGGCCAGGCCGGCGCCGGTGAAGACGGCGATCGGCTGGGCCTCGACGAGGTTGACGTTGTTGGCGGCCTGGGTCAGCTCGACCACCCCGACCGCGGCGGCCAGCGAGGTGTTCATCAGCAGCGCGATGCAGATGTTGCCCATCGGCTGAATCACCGCGCGCAGTCCCTGCGGCAGGATGACGTACCGCAGGGACTGGCTGAAGGTGAGCCCGATGGCGCGGGCCGCCTCGGCCTGCCCCACCCCCACCGTGTTGATCCCGGCGCGGATCGCCTCGGCCAGGTACGCCCCCTCATAGGCGGCGAGCACGATGGCCGCCGAGGTGAACAGCGGGAACGTGATGCCGATCGTGGGCAGCGCGAAGACGAAGAGCACCAGCAGGGCCAGCAGCGGCAGGTTCTGCAACACCTCGACGTAGACCATGCCGACGGTGCGCAGCAGCGGCACCGGGCAGACCCGCAGGGTCGCCACGACGACGCCGAGCAGCAGCGCGCCGAGGGTGGTCACGACGGTCAGCTGGACCGTCGTGACCAACCCGTGGCCGAGTTCGTCGAGGTGGGCGGTGAGGGCGTCCATGGCGGTTGGGGGTCCTCAGGAACCTTCGACGGAGCCGATCGCCGGCGGGGTCGGGGTGCCACCCTCCACCACCGAGCCGAGGGTGCTCTCCCAGACCTTGGCCCAGGTGCCGTCCGCCTGGATCTTCTTGAGCCAGTTGTTGACGAACTCCTTGAACTGGGCGTCCTCCCGGTTCAGGCCGATGCCGTACGCCTCGGTGGTGAACGGCTCGCCGACCACCTTCATCCCCGGGTTCGCCTTGGCGCCCGAGGCGAGCAGGGTGAAGTCCTGCACGTAGGCGTCGCCGCGCTTCTGCAGCAGCGCCTGCACGGCCTGCGGGTCGGTGGCGAACGCGACCTGCTTCGAACCGGGGGCGGCGGTGGGCAGCGCGGTGACCGCCGGGGTGTTCGCGCCGACGATGACGGTCTTGCCGGCCAGGTCCTGGACGCCCTTGATGCCGGTCTCGTCCTTGCGGACCGCCACGGCCAGGCCGGAGGTCAGGTACGGCCCGGCGAAGGCGACCTGGGTGGCCCGCTGCGGGGTGATCGTGTAGGTCTGGAAGACCGCGTCGACCGACTTGGCCTGGAGCATCGCCTCCCGGGTCTGGGTGCCGATGGTCACCGTCTTCACCTCGGGCTTGCCGATGATGTACTTGGCCAGCAGCTTGGCCATGTCGGCGTCGAAGCCCTCGATCTCGCCGGTGACCGGGTTCTGCTGGGACAGCAGCGGGGCGTCCAGCGAGCCGCCGACGTTCAGGTAGCCGCGCTTGCGGATCATGTCCATGGTGGAGCCGGCCGGGATCTCGGCGTCGGACGCCACCGGGGCGGCGTCGAACACCGACTGGGCCACCTTCTCGCCGCCGGACTTGCCGGGCAGGGTCGGGGCCGAGCCGCCGTCGCCGCAGCCGGCGGCCGCGAGCGCGACGGTCACCGCCGTCGCGGCCACGGTCAGCGCGCGGCGTCGCGTGAAGCTCGTGTGGAGAAACGACATGCCACCCTCCTCGGGGGTCAGTGCTGGAGGATCTTGGAGAGGAAGTCGCGCGCCCGTTCGGTGCTGGGGGCGGCGAAGAACTCGTCGGGGGTGCCGGACTCGACGATCCGGCCGTCGTCCATGAAGACGACCCGGTCCGCGGCGCGGCGGGCGAAGCCCATCTCGTGGGTCACCACGATCATGGTCATCCCCTCCGCGGCGAGGGAGACCATCACGTCCAGGACCTCGTTGACCATCTCCGGGTCCAGGGCCGAGGTCGGCTCGTCGAAGAGCAGCACCTTCGGCCGCATGGCCAGCGCCCGGGCGATCGCCGCCCGCTGTTGCTGGCCGCCGGAGAGCTGCGCCGGGTAGTGGTCGGCCTTGTCGGCGATGCCGACCCGGTCGAGCAGGGCCAGCGCCTGCTCGCGCGCCTCGGCCTTGGACACCCGCCGGACGCGTACCGGGCCGAGCGTGACGTTGTCCAGCACGGTCCGGTGGCCGAACAGGTTGAACGACTGGAAGACCATGCCGACGTCGGCGCGCAGCCGGGCGAGCTTGCGTCCCTCGGCCGGCAGCGGTTCGCCGTCGATCTCGATGCTGCCCGCGCCGGCGACCTCGAGGCGGTTGAGGCAGCGGCAGAGCGTCGACTTGCCGGACCCGGACGGGCCGATCACGACCACCACCTCGCCGGCGGCCACTGTCAGGTCGACGTCCTTGAGCACGTGCAGCGGGCCGAACCACTTCTGCAGGCCGCGGACGGCCACCATCGGCCGGTCCGGGCGGGTGGGCCCGCTCCGGCCCGCGAGGTCGGGTGCCGCCGTCGGTGCCACAGCTCGCCTCACTTTCTACGACGTCCGAACAAAGTTACGCACTTCTCGAATCAACGGGGCCATCTAATGCGAGAGCACAAACTAAGTCAACAGCTTGCCGGAAGAAAGTTCGGATGCTATGAACCTCGCGTGACGATTGACGACGCCCCGCGTGACGGCCTACGCGGCGGTCCACGGGAGCTGCTCCGGTTGGTGGCCAGCGGAGCGGCGGTCAGTCGTGCGGATCTCGCCCGGCTCTCCGGGCTCTCGCCGTCCACCGTCTCGCAGCGGGTCGAGGCGCTGATCAGCGAAGGGTTGCTCCAGGAGACGGGCGCCGGGAAGTCCCGCGGCGGCCGTCGGCCCCGGCAGCTAGCGGTGCCCACCGGCGGTGCGCTGATCGGGGCGATCGACCTGGGCGCGCACCATGCCCGGCTCGGCACCCTCGACCTCACCGGGCGGGTCGTCGAGGCCCGCACCCGGCCGGTACGCATCGAGGACGGGCCGGAGGCCGTGCTCGGCGCGCTGCTCGACGAGGTCGCCGCGCTGACGCCCGCCGCCACGGTGCCCGGCCAGCGCGGCGGTGCCGCCGGCAGCGGGCTACGCGGCATCGGCATCGGCATCCCCGGCCCGGTCCAGTACGACACCGGCCGGATCGTCAGCCCCTCCCGGATGCCCGGCTGGAACGGCTTCGACGTCCGCGAGTTCTGCGCCCGCCGGACGGACGTGCCGGTGGTGGTGGACAACGACGCCAACCTGATGGCGCTCGGCGAACACCGGGCGGTGCACGCCGACCTCGACCATGCGATCTACGTCAAGGCCGGCACCGGGATCGGCGCCGGCGTCATCTCCGGCGGCCGGCTGCACCGGGGGGCCCAGGGCTCCGCCGGTGACATCAGCCATTGCCGGGTGGTGGCCGATCCCGGGCCGCTGTGCAGCTGCGGCAACACCGGCTGCCTGGAGGCGGTGGCCAGCGGCGCGGCCCTGGTCGCGGCGTTGTGCGAGCAGGGCGTACCGGTCGAGGACCTGACCGGCGTGATGCGGCTGATCGACGACGGCGACCGGCACGCCACCGCGCTGGCCCGCCGGGCCGGCCGGTCGATCGGCGAGATCCTCGCGGTCGTGGTCAACTTCTTCAACCCGCAGGTCGTCGCCATCGGCGGCCGGCTCGCCGAGTGCGAGCCGCTGCTGGCCAGCATGCGGGCCACCCTCTACGAGCGGTGCCTGCCGCTGGCCACCCAGGCGCTGCTCATCGAGCGGGTCGTCACCGGCCCCGACGTCGGCATCATGGGCGCGGCGCAGTTGGTCGTCGACCGCGTCGTCGACCCCGCCTGACGGCTCCAGGCCCTGCCACCCGAGGGGACCCCGGCGGCTGGCCCGCGACTGCCGGGCGAGATCCACTCGATGTGCGGGCTACCGGACGGGCGTGTCGTCCCGGGTCGGCAAGCTGCCCAGCGGGCGTGATACCCGCAGAGGCATTGTGATGACTGTGCGGTATCAGGTCGTTCGTGCGGCCCATCGCGCCGGGATGTCGACGCAGCCGGACGCGTCCTTAGTCCGGCAAGGCGCCCAGCCCGGCCAGCAGCTCCATCCGTTCCCCGGCGGTGAGCACCGCGTAGACCGGCTCGTCGAGGCGGTTCGTCTCAACCTCGATCGCCCGCCGCGCCGGCCCGTCGGGCAGCCCCCTGATCTCGTCCACGGTCAGCCCGGCCGCCCGCCACGCCGCCCGGTGGGCGTCGCCACGGTGATGGCGCAGCGCACCCAGCCGCGAGGTCAGCCGCAGCGCCGGCGAGGCGTCCGCCGGCTCGTGGACCGGGGCCATCGCCCGGAATCCGGGCCCGCCGGTGGCCAGCCCGTGCGTCAGCAGCCGGCCGACCAGGTCGGCGAGCCGGGGCACCGCGGCCGGGCCGGGCAGGTACGCCGGCGCGGCCGCCCACCGTTCCTCGGCCGCCTCGGCGGTCATCCGCTGCACGGCCGTCGCCAGCTCCCGCCCGAGCCCGGTGAGCCGCCAGGCGCCGTCGGCGTCCACCTCGGCCACGCCCTGCGCCAGCTCGGCGCTCATGTCCGCGCCGACATAGACCAGCACGTCGTCGAGCGCCCGGGCCGGCATCGGCCGCGCCAGCAGCCCGAAGTTGAAGCTCACCTCGAACCCGGGCCGCAGCCCGCGCTCGGCGTAGTAGGCGGTGATCCGGTCCCGGGCGGCCTGCCGGGCGCCCAGGTACACCCGGTCGACGACCGGTCGGATCAGCCCCGCGTAGCTCATGATCGCCCACCCCCGACGCCGGACCATACCGGCGCCGGAGGGTGGCGTGGGGGCCGGCTACTCCGGGACGCGGCGGTAGGCGCCGTCGCTGGCCGAGGTGGCCATCGACGCGTACGCGCGCAGCGCCGCCGACACCGGCCGCTGCCGGTCGGCCGGGGTGTACGGGCGGTCCCGCTTCTCCTCGGCGACCCGGCGGGCCTGCAGGACGTCCTCGGGCACGTTCAGCTCGATCGACCGGCCCGGAATGTCGATCACGATCTCGTCGCCCTCCCGGACCAGCGCGATCAGCCCGCCGGAGGCCGCCTCGGGCGAGACGTGCCCGATGGAGAGCCCGGAGGTGCCGCCGGAGAACCGGCCGTCGGTGAGCAGCGCGCAGGCCCGGCCCAGCCCCCGGCCCTTCAGGAACGAGGTGGGGTAGAGCATCTCCTGCATGCCGGGGCCGCCCTTCGGCCCCTCGTAACGGATCACCACCACGTCACCGGCAACGACCCGCTTGTTGAGGATGGCCTCGACGGCGGCGTCCTGGGACTCGTAGACCTTGGCCGGGCCGCGGAAGGTCAGGCACTCCTCGGGCACGCCGGCGGTCTTCACCACGCAGCCGTCCGGCGCCAGGTTGCCGTGCAGGATGGCCAGCCCGCCGTCGGCCGAGTACGCGTGCTCGCGGTCCCGCACGCAGCCACCGGCCGCGTCGGTGTCCAGCGACGACCAGCGGTTGGCGGTGGAGAACGGCTCGGTGGTACGCACCCCGCCCGGGGCGGCGTGGAACAGCTCGACCGCCTCCGGCGTCGCCGAGCCGCCCCGGACGTCCCAGTCGGCCAGCCAGCGTTCCAGGCTGGGGGAGTGCACCGCGTGCACGTCCCGGTGCAGCAGCCCGGCCCGGTCGAGCTCGCCGAGGATGGCCGGGATGCCGCCGGCCCGGTGCACGTCCTCCATGTGGTACTGCGGCGAGTTCGGGGCGACCTTGGCCAGGCACGGCACCCGCCGGGAGATGGCGTCGATGTCGGCCACGCCGAAGTCCAGCTCGGCCTCGCGGGCGGCGGCGAGCAGGTGCAGCACTGTGTTGGTCGAGCCGCCCATCGCCACGTCCAGCGCCACCGCGTTCTCGAACGCGGCCCGGGAGGCGATCGCGCGGGGCAGCACCGAGGCGTCGTCGCCGTCGTACCACCGCTTGGCGATCTCCACGACGGTGCGGCCGGCCTCGACGAAGAGGGAGCGGCGCGCGGCGTGGGTGGCCAGCGTCGAGCCGTTGCCCGGCAGCGCCAGCCCGATCGCCTCGGTGAGGCAGTTCATCGAGTTGGCGGTGAACATGCCCGAGCAGGAGCCGCAGGTGGGGCAGGCGGAGCGCTCGATGGCGCCGAGCTGGTCGTCGGTGACCGCCTCGTTGGACGAGGCGATCATCGCGTCGATCAGGTCGATCTTGCTGTGCACGACCCCCTCGATCGCCACCGTCTTGCCGGCCTCCATCGGACCGCCGGAGACGAAGACGGTCGGGATGTTGAGCCGCAGCGCGGCGAGCAGCATGCCCGGGGTGATCTTGTCGCAGTTCGAGATGCAGACCAGGGCGTCCGCGCAGTGCGCGTTGACCATGTACTCCACCGCGTCGGCGATCAACTCCCGGCTGGGCAGCGAGTAGAGCATGCCGCCGTGCCCCATCGCGATGCCGTCGTCGACCGCGATGGTGTTGAACTCCCGCCCCACCCCGCCGGCCTCGGCCACCGCGTCGGCGACCAGGCCGCCGAGGTCCTTGAGGTGCACGTGACCGGGTACGAACTGGGTGAAACTGTTGGCGATGGCGACGATCGGCTTGCCGAAGTCGTCGTCGGTCATCCCGGTGGCCCGCCAGAGGGCCCGGGCGCCGGCCATCGTCCGACCGTGCGTGGAGGTCTTCGACCGCAGCTCAGGCATGACCACCAGTGTGGCACCGCCACCGCACCGGCCGGCGGGCGCGCGGGCCGTGTCCCAACAGTTGCGCACCCGGTCCCCCACGGGGAGCGCTCATCCGGCAGAGTTGAGACGTGCATCTCCCCCCGGGCATGGTCGCGGTAGCGGTGCTGAGCGGCCTCGTGACCGCCTCGGCCGCGGTGCTGCTGGCCGCCACCGCCCGGTGGAGCGCCGCCCCGCGGCGCCCGGCCCACCTGCTCTTCGCCGCCGCCGGGGCGGTGGCGGTGGCGACCGTGCTGGTCGGCGTCGCCGAGGTGTTCGACGCGGCCGCGCACTGGGAGCACGAGCAGGGCGCCCGCACCGACTGGGCCACGCTGGTCTCGGTCGGCACCGCGGCCGCCGGGCTGCTCTTCTGCGCCGGGCTGCTCCGCCTGCCCGGCGTCGCCCCGACCGGCGCGGCGGCCGCCCGGCTGGTCCTCGACGGGCTGATCATGGCGGGCGCGCTCTGGTTCGTCGGCTGGGTGCTCTGCACCGAGCCGACCCGGCTGCTCGGCGACGCCACCCCGATGGCCTGCCCGGCGATCCTGATCGCCACGGTGGCCGCGGCACTGACCGCCGGGGTGGCCCTCATCGTGGTCTTCCGCGCGCCGCAGTCGCGCGCCCGACTCGCCGCCGCCGGCGCCGGCGCCATCGCGCTGACCTGTGGCGGGATGGGCATGGCGACCGGTCTCTGCCAGGCCGGGCCGGCGGTGGCGGTGATCTCGACGGCGCTGCTCGCCGCCGGTGCGCTCACCGGGGCGCTGGCGCTGCGCCGGGTCGACCCGCCGGACCGGGCCGACCTCGACCTGATCGGCCGCGACGGCGAGTACGCCCTGCTCCCGATCGTCGCGATGGCCGCCTCCGCGGTCTACCACCTGTCGCAGGACGGGCGGTTCGGCGCGCTGGCCGTCGCGGCCGGCAGCGTCGAGGGCTTCGCCCTGGTGACCCGGCAGTTCCTGACCCTGCACGACGTGCGCGGCTACGCCGGCCGGCTGGCCGAGCGGGAGGCGCACTTCCGCGAGCTGGCGCACACCGACGCGCTCACCGGGCTGGCCAACCGGCGCGGGCTGCTCCGCGCGCTGCACCGCTGCGCCGCGGCCGGCACCCCGTGCGTGCTGCTCGGCCTCGACCTGGACGGCTTCAAGAACGTCAACGACATGCGCGGCCACGACGTGGGCGACGCGGTGCTGGCCGAGGTGGGCCGGCGGCTGCGCGGCAACCTGCGCCCCGGCGACGTGGCCGCCCGGCTCGGCGGGGACGAGTTCGCGGTGCTGATGCACGGTCGCCCGGCCGAGGCGGACCGGGTCGCCGAGCGGCTGCTCGGTGTGCTCGGCCGCGCCTACGACCAGCCCGAGGGGCCGGTCTTCCTCTCGGTGAGCATCGGGCTCGCCGGCTGGGCCGGGGAGCCCGACGTGGAGCTGCTCCAGCGCCACGCCGACCTGGCGCTGCGGCACGCCAAGCAGCGCGGCAAGAACCGGATCGAGCGCTACGACGCGGCCTACGACCAGCTGCTGCGCCGGCGTACCACGCTGGAGCACGAGCTGCGCGGCGCGATCGAGCGCGACGAGCTGCGGCTGGTGTTCCAGCCGGTCGCCTCGCTGCCCTCGGTGCGCCCGGTCGGGGCGGAGGCGCTGCTGCGCTGGCACCACCCGCAACTGGGCAACGTCCGCCCGGACGAGTTCATCCCGCTGGCCGAGGAGTGCGGGATGATCGCCAAGCTCGGCGCCTGGGTGCTGCACCAGGCGTGCCACCAGCTCTCCCGCTGGCTGGCCGACGGGCACGACGTCTGGGTGTCGGTGAACGTCTCGCCACGTGAACTGCACGCCCCGGAGTACGTGGTGCAGGTGGCCGAGGCGTTGCGCGCCCACCACGTCCCGCCGCAGCGGCTGGTGCTGGAGGTCACCGAGCACGCCGTGGCCACCGACCTCGACGAGCTGATCCGCCGGCTGACCGCGCTGCGGCTGACCGGGGTGCGGATCGCGCTGGACGACTTCGGGGCCGGCTACTCGTCGCTCGGTCAGCTGCGCCGCCTGCCGATCGACATCCTCAAGATCGACCACAGCCTGGTCGCCGAGCACGAGCCGGTCCGGCCGGTGGGGCGGGACGGTCCGGCGTTCGCGCCGATGGTCGACATCGTGATGCGGCTCGGCCACCAGCTCGGCCTGGAGGTGATCGCCGAGGGGGTGACCACGCCGACCGAGCTGGCCGCGGTGGTCGCCGCCGGCTGCCGGTTCGGCCAGGGCGCGCTCTGCGGCTGGGGCGTACCGGCCGAGCACCTGGAGGCGATGCTGGAGGCGGCCACCTCGCCGGGCGCCCGCCCGGCCCGGCCGCCCGCGCCGTTCCCGACCCCGCCGGTGGTCGGGCCGGTCCGGCCGCCCGCCCCGCGCCCGGCTGAGGCCGCGTCCGGGCAGGTCGGGCCGGGTGCGACAGGCGTGTCGGGCGGCGACGCGCCGAGATCCGTTAACCAACATGTGGGATCAGTTGACTCATCGCGTGAGATGCGTCAGGCTTGACCCCATGTCCCGGTCGCTGCGAGTACTTACCTGAGCGCACTCTCCTCCGCTGAGAGTGCGCTGGCCCCGTGCATCCTGCACGAGGGCTTTTTTGTTGCCATCGAAACCCGTCGGAGCGGGCCCCGCCCGCGTTTCACTGCTTGAAGAGCCTCACCCACTCCAGCCGAAGGCCCGAACCGCCATGACCAGACCCACGCCAGAAACACTCGCCCACTCCGCCCGGCGGGCGCGCGCGGCCGCCGAGCCGGCGAGCGACGCCGACCACGCCGCGGCCGCCCGCGCCGCGGCCACCCCGGCCGTTCCGGGGGTACGCACACCCGCCCCGGCCCAGGTCTCCGGCGCCGGTTCGCTGGTGCGCTCGCTCGAGGCGCTCGGCGTGGACGTCGTCTTCGGCATCCCGGGCGGCGCGATCCTGCCCGCCTACGATCCGCTCTACGACTCCACCGTCCGGCACATCCTGGTCCGGCACGAGCAGGGCGCCGGGCACGCGGCGACCGGTTACGCGCAGGCCACCGGCAAGGTCGGCGTCTGCATCGCCACCTCCGGCCCCGGCGCGACCAACCTGGTCACGCCGATCGCCGACGCGTACATGGACTCGGTGCCGGTGGTCGCGATCACCGGCCAGGTGGCCCGGCCGTCGATCGGCACGGACGCCTTCCAGGAGGCGGACATCCAGGGCATCACCCTGCCGATCACCAAGCACAACTTCCTGGTGCAGAACGCCGACGAGATCCCGCGGGTGCTGGCCGAGGCGTTCCACCTGGCGGCCACCGGCCGGCCCGGCCCGGTGCTGGTCGACATCCCGAAGGACGTCCTCCAGGCGGCCACCACGTTCACCTGGCCGCCGACGCTGGACCTGCCGGGCTACCGGCCGACCCTGCACCCGCACGGCAAGCAGATCCGGGAGGCGGCCCGGCTGATGACCGCCGCCCGGCGGCCGGTGCTCTACGTCGGCGGCGGCGTGCTCAAGGCCGGCGCCACCGAGGGGCTGCGCCGGCTGGCCGAGTTGACCGGCATCCCGGTGGTCACCACCCTGATGGCGCTCGGCGCGTTCCCCGACTCGCACCCGCAGCACCTCGGCATGCCGGGCATGCACGGCACGGTCGCCGCGGTCTACGGGTTGCAGAAGGCCGACCTGATCGTGGCCCTCGGCGCGCGCTTCGACGACCGGGTCACCGGCAAGCTGGACTCGTTCGCCCCGGACGCGACGGTGGTGCACGCCGACATCGACCCGGCCGAGATCGGCAAGAACCGGCACGCCGACGTGCCGATCGTCGGTGACGCCCGGCACGTGATCGACGAGCTGATCAGCGCGGTGACGGCGGAGCAGGAGGCCGGCCGGCGCGCCGACCTGGCCGACTGGTGGGCCCAGCTCGACGACCTGCGCAAGCGCTACCCGCTGGGCTACGAGGAGCCGGCCGACGGCACGCTCTCCCCGCAGTACGTGATCAAGCGGCTGGGCGAGATCGCCGGTCCGGACGCCATCTACGTCGCCGGCGTCGGCCAGCACCAGATGTGGGCCTCGCAGTTCATCTCGTACGAGAAGCCGCACACCTGGTTGAACTCCGGCGGCCTCGGCACGATGGGCTACGCGGTGCCGGCGGCGATGGGCGCCAAGGTCGGCCGGCCCGACACGGTGGTCTGGGCGGTGGACGGCGACGGCTGCTTCCAGATGACCAACCAGGAGCTGGCCACCTGCGCCCTGGAGGGCATCCCGGTCAAGATCGCCTTGATCAACAACGGCAACCTCGGCATGGTGCGGCAGTGGCAGACCCTGTTCTACGGGGAGCGCTACTCCAACACCGACCTCGGCACCCACAAGCACCGCATCCCCGACTTCGTGAAGCTCGCCGAGGCGCTCGGCTGCGTCGGGCTGCGCTGCGAGACGGCCGAGGACGTCGACCGGACCATCGCCGCCGCCATGGAGATCAACGATGCCCCGGTGGTGATCGACTTCGTGGTCGGCAAGGACGCGATGGTGTGGCCGATGGTCGCCGCCGGCACCAGCAACGACGAGATCATGTTCGCCCGCGGCGTCCGCCCGGTCTTCGACGAGGACGATGTCTGACATGAGTGGGCGAAGCGAACGAATCATCAAGCTCAGTCGACGTGGTCGCCGTGGCGCGACCGAGCGAAGCGAGGTCGTGGCATGACGATGCACACGCTGTCGGTGCTGGTGGAGAACAAGCCGGGTGTCCTGGCCCGGGTCTCCGGACTCTTCTCCCGGCGCGGTTTCAACATCGACAGTCTCGCCGTCGGCGAGACGGAGAATCCGGACGTCTCCCGGATCACCATCGTGGTCAACGCCGAGTCCTCGCCGCTGGAGCAGGTCACCAAGCAGCTCAACAAGCTGGTGAACGTGCTCAAGATCGTCGAGCTGGATCCGCAGGTCTCGGTGGCCCGGGAACTGCTGCTGGTCAAGGTGCGGGCCGACCGCACCGCCCGGGCCCAGGTGCTGGAGACGGTGAACCTGTTCCGGGCCCGGGTGGTCGACGTGGCGCCGGACACGCTGACCATCGAGGCCACCGGCACGCCGGACAAGCTCGACGCGCTGCTGCGCGATCTCGAACCCTTCGGCATCAAGGAAATGGTCCAGTCCGGCTTGGTGGCGATCGGGCGCGGCTCGCGGTCGATCACCGCCGGGCCGGCGCTGCGGGCCGCCTGAGGCGGCCCTGCCGCCCGCTGACAACAAACGATCCACGACGGGCCGCCCGGGCCGCCGTACGCGAAAGGGAAGTCATGAGCGTTGAGGTGTACTACGACGACGACGCCGACCTCGGCCTGATCCAGGCCAAGAAGGTCGCGGTGATCGGCTACGGCAGCCAGGGCCACGCCCACGCGCTGTCGCTGCGCGACTCCGGGGTCGACGTGGTGATCGGCCTGCCGACCGGCTCGAAGAGCCGGGTCAAGGCCGAGGAACAGGGGCTGCGGGTGGTCACCCCGGCCGAGGCGGCGGCCGAGGCCGACGTGATCATGCTGCTCGCGCCGGACACCGTGCAGCGCACCCTGTACGCGGAGTCGATCGCGCCGCACCTCGCCCCGGGCAAGGCGCTCTTCTTCGGGCACGGCTTCAACATCCGGTACGACCTGATCAAGCCGCCGGCCGAGGTGGACGTGGCGATGGTGGCCCCGAAGGGCCCGGGTCACCTGGTCCGCCGGCAGTACGTCGACGGCAAGGGCGTGCCCTGCCTGGTCGCCGTCGAGCAGGACGCGTCCGGTTCGGCGTTCGCGCTCGCCCTGTCGTACGCCAAGGGCATCGGCGGCACCCGCGCCGGCGCGATCCGGACCACCTTCACCGAGGAGACCGAGACCGACCTCTTCGGCGAGCAGGCGGTGCTCTGCGGCGGCGCGGCCGCCCTGGTGCAGACCGGCTTCGAGGTGCTCACCGAGGCCGGCTACGCCCCGGAGATCGCCTACTTCGAGTGCCTGCACGAGCTGAAGCTCATCGTCGACCTGATGTACGAGGGCGGCATCGCCCGGATGCGCTACAGCGTCTCCGACACCGCCGAGTACGGCGACCTCTCCCGCGGCCCGCGGGTCGTCGACGCCCGGGTCAAGGAGGAGATGCGCAAGATCCTCTCCGAGATCCAGTCCGGCGAGTTCGCCCGCGAGTGGATCGCCGAGGACGACGCCGGCCGGCCGAACTTCGCCAAGTGGCGGGCCGAGGGCGCGGCGCACCCGATCGAGGAGACCGGCCGGAAGCTGCGCGGCATGATGAGCTGGGTCGACCGCCCGATCACCGAGACCGCCTGAGCGTCGGGTAGCCCGACGGGTTCGCGCCCGGTGCTCTCCCCGGCACCGGGCGCGAACCGCTTGGAGACGCTGAGGACGTCAGGGACACCGCCGACCGGGACGGAGCCCGGGGCTGGCCGCGAGAGGAACCGGCCGGTACACGGTCCGCCCCGAGCGAGCGGACCGGCGCTGCCACCCCACAGGGTGGCTGACCCGGTTGCCAACGGAATCGGCCGCGAAGGCGAGCACCGCCGCTGCGGGCCAGCCACCGCTCCACTCGCAGTAGTCTCGGCCGGCGTGTCGCAGCGCCCACCGTCCGTTGCCGTCGGTGACCAGTCGATATTCGCCGATCCGCGACCGCCGCATCGCGTGCCCGGCCCGCCGACGCCGGTTCGATGACGCTCTACGTTGGTTCATGGTCCCTCCCTTGTAGGGGGAGGCCCCGACGAGCGGGGCCTCCCGTCAACGCGCGGTGGCGCCTGCTCGCGCCAGTGATCGCAGGAACTCGTTCAGCTCGGCGTCGTCGGCATCGCCGGCGGCGACCTTCGCCGCCAGACGCCGGACAGCGGGGGGCATCTCCCGCCGCTGGGTGCGCGGGCGCTGGCGCGGCTGGTCCGGACGCCCGGCCCGGGCCTGCGCCGCGAGCTCGGAACCGATCTGCGACTTCCGGTTCCGACGGGTCCGGTTGTCCTCGGCCAAGGCCTCGCGGATCGCCTCGCGGAACCCGGTCTTGAAGGTGCGCACCAGCCAGCGCCATCCGTTCCGGACCTTCCGGACCGCGTACGGAACGAGGTGCTCGGCCAGGTAGCCGATGAGCAGGGTCCAGGTGATGGCGCCCTTGTCGTCGGCCTGCTCGCCGAAGCCGACGACACCGGTGACGATCGCCATCGCCGCCAGCCCGAACACGGTCGGCAGGCTGGTCAGGTTGGCCAGGCCGGCGGTCGGCTGCGGCTCGGCCCCGCCGGTGAGCCGCCGGACAGCCTGGCCACTGCCCCAGGCGATGAGCGTTCCCAGGGCCAGAGAGAGCCAGACGCCAGCGGGCTCGGCGGGGACCACGACAGCCGCCACGGTCCAACAGCCGGACGTGGCGACCCAGATCTGCAGGCAGATCGGGCGATGACGGCGCTTCTGTTTGCGGTTAAGCTTGTCTTTCGGCATGTTGGGCTCCCAAGGCTGTGACGTGCCGAGAAGGTGAGGGGGGCCGGCGGGCGTGCCGGTCCCCTTTCTTCTTCTTCACGGTCTCGGACGTGAGGTTGCGGGTAAAGGCGTCCAACCCCCCGATCTCCTGGTTCAGAGCTTGATCGACAACCTTCTCGGAAAACCGCCCCAACGGCGGTGGGGATCCCGGCAACGTCAGGGACCCATGACGGATCCCCGAGGCGCGGTGCACGCCACCGCGACGATCGCTTTCGTCAACTGCGTGAGGGCTGGACGCAACCGGGCGGGCCTCAGGTGCAACCGAACCGTCGTTCTCCTGCAACCCTGGTGACTGTGCCAACGCCCAGTCGGCATCACGGCACAACGGTTGACGTGTCCTCAACCCGGCGGTACGCATCAGCAATGTCGTCACCTCAGCGCGGTCGGGCCCGTACCGGGAGTCCACGATCGGCTACCGGTTCGCGGGGGACCGAGATCGTGCGGGACATCACCCAGCCGTCCCAGCTCCTGCATTACGCTGCAGCGGCTCAGCTCGAGCAGGTCCGCGCGGCGACCGCGATCACCAATGACCAGGTCGCCCAGTACATGAAGGTCGACAAGGGCACCTTCTCCCGGATGCTGCGCGACCTGTCCGACCCTGAGCGGCTGCGGCAGCTCGACGACATCATCCTGACGGTCGTGCCGGAGCTGGACCGGACCGGTGGCCTCTCGTCGCTGGCCGTGCGGCTGCGACGGATGGACATCGGAATCGCCGCCTCCGCGATGCCAGCCCACCGGCGGCGTCGGATGCTCAAGCGCCCTCCCGTGGACGAGCTCGACGTGCTGGCCAAGGCGTCGACGCTGCTTTTCAAGATCCGGCGCGTACCCGGCCTGGCCAAGCAGGTGTGCGAGCGCAACGCCGCCGAGCTGGACGACGTGGTGCAGCGGCTCATCCTCATCGGCGCGGCCCCACCCACGCCGGACAATGTCGATGCCCTCATCCTGCTGGGCAGCCTGGCCGGGGTCACCGACTTCGCGTTCCAGGTGATCGAACACTCGCTCGAACGGGCACTTGCCAACCACCCGCTCGGCTTCCGCATGTGGCGGGCGGTGACCACCATCGTCCGGCTCAACGACGCCAACCCCTACTCAGTGCAGTCGATCAAACCCTGGGTGCAGGCCCAGCTGGAGGCGGCCGAGGAGCGCCGCGAGCGGAGCCTGTTCCCGGCCCGTTCGCTCGACCTCGAACTGGCCATCGCCATCCCGCCGCACTGGTCCGAACCGGGCGAGGAGAACTGGGCGGACGACGTGCTGCGGCGGCGGGCCGACAACACCCGGGCGACGGTCCGGGAGCGGGGCACTGCGGCGATGGGGCTCTGGGAGCGGGCCGTCCGGCTCGGTGACGACGATCATCTTGTCCGGACCGAGCGGTACCTGCGGCAGCTGATCAAGTCCTACCGGGAGGAGGTCGACGGCGGCGACGCGCTGGCCGGACTCGGCTGGGTCGCCACCGCGCTCGAGCAGGCGCTCAACGGCGGCGAGGCGGTGCCGACCGGGTGGAGCGGCGGCGACGAGCCCTGCCTGGGTGTGGTGCGGTCGGCGGTTGCCACCCTGGAGACGGGCTTCCTCCCACCGGCCATCCTCAGGTCGACCCAGTACCTCGTCGAGCAGGCGCTCTTGCAGAACGCGGGGCAGCACCGCCGCAACGCCCTGGACACCCTGCTGGCCGGCGGCTACACCAAACCGGTCATCAACGCGTTGAACAAGGCCCTGACCCACCAGCAGTCCGAGGAATGGCTGCGCTGCCGGGCACTGTTCGCCATCTCGTTCCTGCAGGACCGTGAACGCGGCACGGAGCAGATCCTCAACAGGGCCTGCGAGCGGGCGAAGTACCACTTCGACTGGCATCTGCGGCAGTCCAACGGTGTGCCGCGAGGGGTCGTCTCCGAGATGCATGCGGCGCTCTTCGCGATTGGCGACTGCTTCGGCGCGGTGGGCGCCGAGGAGCCGGCCCGGCGGCTGCGCAACCGCCTCAACCCCCAGCTCGAGGACCTGCTGGAGAAGAGTACGGCGGACGCCTCCCTGCACCGGGTGGCGCGGGCGGCTGCGTACCTGGTGGCGGTCACCGCGGAAGGTGGCGACGGCACCTCGCGCCCGCTGCTGGAGCGGGTCGTCCACCACCCGGACCGGGCGACGGCCGAGTTGGGCGAGTGGGCGTTGCGCCGGTTCGAGAAGGACAAGGTCAAGCCGCTGCATGAGATGAGCCTCAGCGTGTGACCTGAAGCACCTCGGCGGCGCCGTCCGCCCCCCTGGGCGGCAGTCGCACGGCGTGCCGACGGCCGTTCACCGGCTGGTCACCGGCGGTTGTGAGGGCACTCACCCCACGGTCCGCGACATGCCGGCCGGCCCGCCCCCTACGATCGCGGGTAGGTGCGTAGCCGGCACCTGACGGCATAAGGCACGGATCAGCGCGGGGCGCAGTGCGGCGCCCGGCGGCCCGGCCGACCGCTCTGACGACATCTACGAGGACCAATGACTCCTGTCGTACTGATCGCCGAAGAACTCGCTCCCGCCGCCATCGAGGTGCTCGCCCACGACTTCGACGTCCGCCACGTCGACGGCACCGACCGCCCGGCCCTGCTCTCGGCGCTCTCCGAGGCCGACGCCGTCATCGTGCGCAGCGCCACCCAGATCGACGCCGAGGCGATCGCCGCCGCGCCGCGGCTGAAGGTCGTCGCCCGCGCCGGTGTCGGGCTGGACAACGTCGAGGTGCCGGCCGCCACGGCCCGGGGTGTCATGGTCGTCAACGCGCCCACCTCCAACATCGTCTCCGCCGCCGAGCAGGCCGTCGCGCTGCTGCTCGCGGTCGCCCGGAACACCGCCAGCGCCAGCGCGGCGCTGAAGGCGGGGGAGTGGAAGCGGTCCAAGTACACCGGCGTGGAGATCCAGGGCAAGACCGTCGGCGTGGTCGGCCTCGGCCGCATCGGCGTGCTCTTCGCGCAGCGGATCGCCGCCTTCGGCACCCGGCTGATCGCGTACGACCCGTACATCCAGCCGGCCCGCGCGGCGCAGCTCGGCGTCCGCCTGGTGGGCCTGGAGGAGCTGCTGCGGGAAAGCGACTTCATCTCGATCCACCTGCCGAAGACCCCGGAGACCGTCGGGCTGATCGGTGAGAAGGAACTGGCCCTGGTCAAGCCGGGCGTACGGATCGTCAACGCGGCCCGCGGCGGCCTGATCGACGAGCAGGCGCTGGCCGACGCGATCGCCGAGGGCCGGGTCGCCGGCGCGGGCGTCGACGTCTACGCCAAGGAGCCCTGCACCTCCTCGCCGCTGTTCGCCTTCGACAACGTGGTGGCCACTCCGCACCTGGGCGCCTCCACCCACGAGGCGCAGGACAAGGCCGGCCTGGCCGTGGCCAAGAGCGTCAAGCTGGCGCTGCAGGGCGAGTTCGTGCCGGACGCGGTGAACGTGCAGGCCGGTGGCGTGGTCGCCGAGGACGTCCGGCCGCTGCTGCCGCTGGCCGAGAAGCTCGGCCGGGCCTTCACCGCCGTCGCCGGCGGGGTCGCCGCCAGCGTCACCGTCGAGGTGCGCGGCGAGATCGTCAACCACGACGTCTCGGTGCTCAAGCTCGCCGCCACCAAGGGGCTGTTCAGCTCGGTGGTCGAGGAGCAGGTCACCTACGTCAACGCGCCGCACCTGGCCGCCGAGCGTGGGGTCGAGGTCAGCCTGGTCACCCAGGCCGAGACGGCCGACCACCCGAACCTGGTCACCGTCCGCGGCGCGCTGCCGGACGGCCGTACGGTCAGCGTCTCCGGCACGGTGACCACCGCCGGCACCCGGGACATCATCAAGCTGACCGAGGTCGACGGCTTCGACGTGGAGATCGGCGCCGAGGGCATCCTGCTCTTCCTGCGCTACGTCGACCGTCCGGGCGTGGTCGGCACCGTCGGCACGCTGCTCGGCGAGGCCGGCATCAACATCGCGGCCATGCAGGTGGCCCGGCGGGAGGCCGGCGGCGAGACGCTGATGACGCTCACCGTCGACCAGGCGCTCGGCGCCGACCTGCTCACCTCGGCCGCGGAGTCGATCGGCGCGGTCGCGGCCAGCGCCGCCGACCTGCGCGACGAGTAGTCGCGGGCACGACGAGGCGGGGCCCGGCGATCCGCCGGGCCCCGCTGTCGTACGCCGACCGGGCCGTGCTGCCGGTCGGGGCGCTCAGGGCAGCCGCGCCGGGGGCGGGTAGACGGTGCCGTCCTGGGCGTCGAACAGCATCAGCCCGTGCTCACCGGCCAGCCGCTCGATGTCGAGCAGCACCTGGTCCTCGCAGGTCGGGTGCAGGTTCAGCTCGACATGGTCGTGGGCCGCGTGCAGCGGGGTGACCGCCCACGGGGTGTCCGGGCCCGGGTGCCGGTCCGGGTAGGTGGCGGTGATCGCCCGGTAGAAGCCCACGACCCGGGGGTCCGGGTGCCGGTCCTGGTGCTGTCCCTGCCGGCACCGCTGCACCGCGCCCCGGACGTCCTCGGGTGTCGCCCCCTCCGCGAGGGCCCACACGCTCAGATCGAAACTCACGGCGGACAGCGTGCCATCAGTCGTTCACCATGTCGAAACTGCCCCGCCGCGGGTCGGCCGCCGACCCGCCATCCTCCTGTCGGGACGGTCCGCTGTGGAGACTCTTGCGTCGAGTTGCGTCGATTCGCTAGCGTACCTGTGCGGTTACTGGTCGAGTTCGCGGCGGCGGCCCGTCTTCGGGTGGCGAGGTCGTCGACGTCCGGCCCGTCCGGCCCGCACCCCTCGATTGCGCGAGCCACGCGCACTCGTCGCTGACCGGCCTCCACGGTCGTTGCCGCGGCCGTGGGGGCCGATCGCGGGCCAGCCCACCCGGCGCGACGCTCAGCGGCGGTGGGCGAAGAGCGGGCGGTAGTCCGAACCGTTGCCGAACCAGGCCAGCCCGGCGGGGCCGGCGGCGTAGAGCGCCGTGGCGTACGCGTCGGCCACCGCGAGGTCGGGGCCGACGACGGTGGCCGCCACCATCTGGTCGACCGGCTCCCCGGTGTGCGGGTCCACCACGTGTCCCTGCCGGCCGGTCACCCCGGAAGTGCCGACCGCGCCCGCCGTCATCTCCAGCACCAGCGGCGCCCGGCGCCGGTCGGTGGGGTGGTGCACCGCCACCCGCCACGGGCCGCCGTGCGGGGCGTGCCCGCGTACCACCAGGTCGGCGCCGGTGAGCACGGCGTAGTCGTGGATGCCGGCGGCGCGCAACCGGGCCGCCACCCGCTCCACCGCCCAGCCGCCGAGCAGGCCCCCGGGGTCGAAGCCGCCGGGCACCGCCCAGGCGTCGAACCAGCCGTCGGTGGCCGCCCGCATCGCGGCGCACCGGTCCACCAGGTCGGCCAGCGGCGGGTACGACTCGGGGCTGATCTCGCCCCGGCGCAGCCGGGAGACCAGGCTCTCCGGGCGGTTGGGGCCGTAGGTGAGGTCGATCGCGCGCAGTTCGGCCACCGCGTCCCGCAGTGCCTCGCCGACGCCGCGGTGGCCGAGCCACTCCGGGGCGTTGAGCAGCAGCGCGTACTCGGCGGTGGAGGTGCGTACGGTGTGCCGCACGGCGATCCGGTCGCCGGTCACCGCGCCGGGCCGGTCGAACCGCGGGCTGCGCGGGCCGAGTCGCAGGTCCGGGCGGCGGCTGTGGAAGGCAGACTGGTCCACCCAGCGGGTCCGGGGCTGCTCGTCGATCCGCATGGTGCCACGCTAGTCAGCGGAGTTGACCGCAGCATGAATCCCACCTGGGAGCCTCCTGAGCATCACCGATTCCCGAATGTTGGAAGATCCGTACCGGGGGGCGGGATGGCGGCGTACCGTCGGGGCGACGGCGAATCGAGGGAGCACAGGACGTGGCACGCATCGCGGTGGTGGCCGGTGACGGGATCGGACCCGAGGTGGTCGCGCAGGCCCGCAAGGTCATCGACGCCGTGCTGCCCGGCGTGGCCGCCACCGAGTACGACCTCGGCGCGGCCCGCTACCACCGCACCGGCGAGGTGCTTCCCGAGTCGGTGCTGACCGAGCTGGCCGGGCACGACGCGATCCTGCTCGGCGCGGTCGGCGACCCGAGCGTCCCGCCCGGGGTGCTGGAGCGTGGCCTGCTGCTCAAGCTCCGGTTCGCCTTCGACCAGTACGTCAACCTCCGCCCGTCGCGGCTCTGGCCGGGGACGGCCGGCCCGCTGGGCAGCGTGAAGCCCGGCGAGGTCGACCTGGTGGTGGTGCGCGAGGGCACCGAGGGCCTGTACGCCGGCGCCGGTGGCGCGCTGCACCGCGGCACCCCGGCCGAGATCGCCACCGAGGAGAGCCTGAACACCCGGCACGGGGTGGAACGGGTCGTCCGCGACGCCTTCGCCCGCGCCCGGCGGCGGGAGCGGCGCAAGGTCACCCTGGTGCACAAGACGAACGTGCTCACCCACGCCGGTTCGCTGTGGGCCCGCACGTTCGAGGCGGTCGCCGCCGAGCACCCGGACGTGACCACCGAGTACCAGCACGTCGACGCCGCCGCGATGTTCCTGGTCACCCAGCCGCAGCGCTACGACGTGGTGGTCACCGACAACCTCTTCGGCGACATCCTCACCGACATCGCCGCCGCGGTCACCGGCGGCATCGGGCTGGCCGCCAGCGGCAGCATCAACCCCGACGGGACGTACCCGTCGATGTTCGAGCCGGTGCACGGCTCCGCGCCGGACATCGCCGGGCGCGGCGTGGCCGACCCGGTGGCGGCGGTGCTCTCCGCGGCCCTCCTGCTCGACCAGCTCGGCCACGCCGACGCCGCGGCCCGGGTCACCGCCGCGGTCGGCCAGGAGCTGGCCGCCCGGACGCCGGGCGTACCGCTGCGCACCGCCGAGGTAGGCGACCGGCTGGCGGCCTACGCCGTCGCCTGAGCGGGTCTTCGCCGGCCCGGCGGGCGTTGCCCGGCGGGCCGTGACCGGTTCGGCCGTCCCGGTACGCCCGGGCGGCGCTACCCGCTGAACGACCGTTCGGGGTAAGTTTCTGGCACAGTTTCCCGGCGTGTGGTCCCGCATGCCGTTGCCCAGCAGGGAGGTCAGCGCGATGAGCGGTGGTGACAAGATCGAGTTCGAGATCCGTCCGAATCCCGCGCCGGTATCCGCCGCCGACCGGGCTGCCCTGCTGGCCAACCCGGGTTTCGGCCGGGTGTTCACCGACCACATGGTGACCATCCGGTACGCCGACGGCAAGGGCTGGTACGACGCCCGGGTCGAGGCGCGGGCGCCCATCCCGATGGATCCGGCCAGCGCGGTGCTGCACTACGCGCAGGAGATCTTCGAGGGGTTGAAGGCCTACCGCACCGCCGACGGCGGGGTCACCATGTTCCGCCCGGAGGCCAACGCGGCCCGGTTCGTGGCCTCGGCCCAGCGGATGGCGATGCCGCCGCTGCCGCCGGAGGCGTTCGTCGACTCGCTGCACCGGCTCATCGAGATCGACCGGGAGTGGATCCCGGAGGGCGAGGACGGCAGCCTCTACCTGCGGCCGTTCATGTTCGCCAACGAGGTGTTCCTCGGTGTCCGGCCGGCCAACGAATACCTCTACGTGCTGATCGCCTCGCCGGTCGGGGCGTACTTCTCCGGCGGCGTCCAGCCGGTGAAGGTCTGGGTCTCGCCCGACTACACCCGCGCGGCACCGGGGGGCACCGGCGCGGCGAAGTGCGGCGGCAACTATGCTGCGTCGCTGGTCGCCCAGGCCGAGGCCATCGAGCACGGCTGCGACCAGGTGGTCTTCCTGGACGCCGTGGAGCGCCGGTTCGTCGACGAACTGGGCGGGATGAACGTCTTCTTCGTCTACGACGACGACACCCTGGTCACCCCGCCGCTGACCGGCACCATCCTGCCCGGCATCACCCGGGAGTCGGTGCTCACGCTGGCCGCCGAGGCCGGGCACCGGGTCGAGGAGCGGCCGGTGACCTTCGCCGACTGGCAGGCGGACGCGGCCAGCGGCCGGCTGCGCGAGGTGTTCGCCTGCGGCACCGCGGCCGTGATCACCCCGATCGGCGAGGTGCGGTTCCCGGACGGCGAGTTCCTGATCGGTGGCGGCGAGCCGGGTCGGGTCACCATGGCCCTGCGCCAGCAGCTGGTCGACCTCCAGCGGGGCAAGGTCGCCGACCCGCACGGTTGGGTCACCCGGGTCATCTGACCTCGGTTCACCGCGGCGGCCCTCGCGGGTCGCCGCGGTGCCGACGGGCGCCGGCCCGGCTCCCGGCACGGGCGGGCCTGCGAGTGCGGCCGGGCCGTTACTCCAACAGGTGGTCGCGGAGCGCGGCCAGTTGGGCGTCGGTGACGCCGGCGTGGCGCAGGTAATCCTCCACCGAGCCGTGCCGCTCGCGCAGCTCGGTCAAGAAGAGCGTGATGGCCTCGGGCGGGCAGGCGAGCGGCGGCAGACCCGACGGCGTCTGCTGGCCGGTGCCGGCGAACCAGGCGAGGAAGCGCTCACCCGCCTCGGTGCTGAGCGCGTAGTCGGCGGCGATGGTCTCGTCGTCGACGCCGAGCGCGGCGAGGGTCAGCGCGCAGACGGTGCCGGTGCGGTCCTTGCCGGCCACGCAGTGCACCACCACCGGGGCGTTGCCCGCCTCGGCGATCAGCCCGACCGCCTCGGCCAGCCCGGCGGTTCCCGTCTCGGCCAGGTCGGCGTACCGGTCGGCGAGGTAGCGGGCCAGGTCGCTGCCCGGCTGGTACGGCCACAGGTGCCACTCGTCGTGCTCGGGCGCGACGTGCCGCCAGGTGAGGCCGGGGAAGTCGGGGACCCGGCCGTCGCGCTCGATCTCGTACGGGCGGCGCAGGTCGATGACGGTCCGGATGCCGAGCGCGGCGAACGCCTCCCGGTCGGTCTCGTCGATGCGGTGCAGCGAGTCGGAGCGGTAGAGCCGGGCCCGGCGTACCGTCCGGCCGTCGTGGCCGGCGTAGCCGCCGACGTCCCGGAAGTTGAACATGGCGGAGAAGGGGATCCGGCGATTGACCTCGATGGCGTCCACCCTGACACGGTAACGGCCGGTGGGGCGCAGCCCCACCGGCCGTCCAAACAGGATCAACCGTTACCTGGCGGTACCCGGCGGGATGGCCGAGTACGTGTCGCCGTAGTAACCACCGAGCTTGTCCCGGTAGGCCGGGTCGGTGTCGGCGGTCTCGTCGTACTCGGGCGCGGCCTTGATCTGGTCCTTGCTCCGGTCGACGTAGACCTTCCGCTCGTCGTGGTCGACGTGGTTGACGGTGCCGGCAGGAATCATGACCTTCTTGCCGAAGATCCACGGTCCGGTGTCCACCACGAGGTAACTGGAGTTCACCTCGTGGCTGGCCCGGTCCACCTTGCCGATGCCGCCGTCACTCGCCTCGACCTTGTAGCCCACCAGGTCGGCGCCGGTCACCCCGGCGTCGTCGCGGTAGCGCCACGGGTCGAAGGTGCCGCCGGGCGTGCCGCCCGGGAAGGCGCCCTGACCACCCTGCACGAGCGGATCCGGCGTCCCGTGGGTCGTTCGAGGGTCGAGCCGCTCCATGGCGTTTCACTCCTCTACTCGACTGATCGGGGGTTGGTGCCCTGTCAGCCCCATGTCCTACCCGGTGTCGAGATCGCTACACCTGTGCCCCACGAAAAAGGGCCGGCCGGTTCGACCGGCCGGCCCTCGTCGCCCGTCGGGCAGCCCCGCGGGGTCGCCCGACGGGTCCTCGCGAGATCACTCAGGCCAGTGCTGCCTGGGCGTCCAGGGTGACCGCCGCGGCGTGCACGACCGCGGCGATCCGCAGCCCCTCGTGCACCTGCTCGCGGCTGAAGCCCGCGGCGCGCAGCGTCTTCTCGTGCGACTCCAGGCAGACGCCGCAGCCGGTGATCGCCGAGACGGCGAGGCACCACAGCTCGAAGTCGGCCTTCTCCACGCCGGGCCGGGCGATGATCTGCATCCGCAGCCGGGCCGGGATCGACTGGTACTGCTCGTCGCCGATCAGGTGCTTGGCCCGGTAGTAGACGTTGTTCATCGCCATGATCGCGGCGGCGCCCTTGGCCGCCTCGATCGCCTCCGGCTTGAGATGGTCGGCCGCCTCGGCGGCGATCTCCCGCAGCACCACCGGGTTACGCGCGGCGACGGCGCAGGCCAGGGCGGTGCCCCACGCCTGCTCCGGCTTCAGCGTCGAGGTGCCGATGGTGGAGCCGAGGTTGAGCTTGATGTCCTTGGCGTACTCGGGCAGAGCCGCCTTGACCGCGTCCAGGCCCATGCTCAGGCCCCGGCGCCGGCGAGGAGCGCGTTGGCGTCGAGCGTCTCGCCGCCCTTGTTCCAGTTGCACGGGCAGAGCTCGTCGGTCTGCAGCGCGTCCAGCACCCGCAGCACCTCGGAGACGTTCCGGCCGACCGAGCCGGCGGTCACCATGGCGAACTGGATCTCGTTGTTCGGGTCGACGATGAAGGTCGCCCGCTGCGCCACGCCGTCCTCGCCGAGCACGCCACAGGCGCTGGTCAGCTCGCGCTTGATGTCGCTGAGCATCGGGAAGGGCAGCTCGCGCAGGTCCGGGTGGTCCTTGCGCCAGGCGTAGTGGACGTACTCGTTGTCCACCGACACACCGAGGACCTGGGCGTCCCGGTCGGCGAACTCGCCGTTGAGCCGGCCGAACTCCGCGATCTCGGTGGGGCAGATGAAGGTGAAGTCCTTGGGCCAGAAGAAGACCACCCGCCACTTGCCCTCGTGGGACTTGTGGTTGATCGTCTCGAACGCCTTGTCGGCCTCCAGCGACACGCAGGCGGTGAGTTCGTACTCGGGGAAGCGGTCACCGACAGTGAGCACAGGTCCTCCTTGACAGCGGCACGAGGCCGTAACTGGATCAGTTCCAGATGCTTCCTCAGCGTTGTTTCCGCCTGATGGCGGCCGGATGATTTGTGAAGTCGATCACCGGGGGCGGATTGTGTCCCGAAGTTGGGTACCGCCCAGGGTCGCGACTCTGTGTCACCGTCCCGACATGTGGATTTTGCCTCCCAGAACCAGCGGGGAGTGGCAGAGTACTGATCGTGACCAGCACCGTCCTGATTATTCGCACCTAGCGCGCCGGCCCCCCCTCCGCCGAGCGCGCAGACCTCCCGCATCCCGCGGGGGGTCTTTTTGTTGCTCCCCGAAAGGACTCCCCATGACGTTCCAGGTGTACGACACCACGCTGCGCGACGGCGCGCAGCGTGAGGGGCTCAGCTACTCGGTGGTCGACAAGCTGGCGGTGGCCCGGCTGCTCGACGAGTTCGGCGTCGGCTTCATCGAGGGCGGCTGGCCGGGCGCGGTGCCCAAGGACACCGAGTTCTTCCGCCGGGCGTACGGCGAACTCGACCTGAAGCACGCGGTGCTGGTCGCGTTCGGGGCCACCCGGCGGGCCGGTGTGGCGGTCGCCGACGATCCGCAGGTGCGCGGCCTGCTCGACGCGCAGACCCCGGCGGTGGCCCTGGTCGCCAAGGCCGACCTGCGGCACGTCGAGCGCGCGCTGCGCACCACCGCCGCGGAGAACCTCGCGATGGTCCACGACACCGTGGCGTACCTCGTGGGCCAGGGGCGGCGGGTCTTCGTCGACGGCGAGCACTTCTTCGACGGCTACCGGCACGACCCGGCGTACACCGCCGCCGTGGTGGAGACCGCGCTGGCCGCCGGCGCCGAGCGGGTGGTGCTCTGCGACACCAACGGCGGGATGCTCCCGTCCCAGGTCACCGCGGCGATCGCCGAGCTGACCGACCGGCTCGGTGTCGGCCCGGAACTGTTCGGCATGCACGCCCAGAACGACACCGCGTGCGCGGTGGCCAACACCATCGCCGCGGTCGAGGCCGGGGTGCGCCACGTCCAGGGCACCGCGAACGGCTACGGCGAGCGCCCCGGCAACGCCGACATCTTCGCGGTGGTCGCCAACCTCCAGCTCAAGCTCGGGCTGCCCGTCCTACCGGAGGGCTGCCTGGAACAGATGGTGCGGGTCTCCCACGCCATCGCCGAGATCGCCAACATCGCCCCCGACACCCACCAGGCGTACGCCGGGGCCGCCGCCTTCGCCCACAAGGCGGGGCTGCACGCGAGCGCGATCAAGGTGGATCCGCTGCTCTACAACCACGTGGACCCACAGGTGGTGGGCAACGACATGCGGATCCTGGTGACCGAGATGGCCGGCCGGGCCAGCGTCGAGCTCAAGAGCCGCGAGCTCGGGCTGGATCTGGCCGGCCATCCGGAGGCGCTGTCCCGGGTGACCAGGCGGGTCAAGGAACTGGAGGCCGGCGGCTGGTCGTTCGAGGCCGCGGACGCCTCGTTCGAGCTGCTGGTCCGCTCCGAGTTGCCGGACGCCGCCCCGGTGCGGCCGTTCGCGCTGGAGTCGTACCGGGTGCTGGTGGAGCATCGCGAGGACGGGGCGGTGGTCTCCGAGGCGACCGTCAAGATCAGGGTGCGCGGTGAGCGGGTGATCGCCACGGCCGAGGGGAACGGCCCGGTCAACGCCCTGGACGAGGCGCTGCGAGTCGCTCTGGCCCGGCACTACCCGGAGCTGCGCGACTTCGAGCTGGCGGACTTCAAGGTGCGGATCCTGGAGGGCACCACCGGCACCGGCGCGGTGACCCGGGTGCTGCTGGAGACCGCCGACGGCACCGGCCGCGACTGGACGACGGTCGGCGTGCACCCGAACGTGGTAGAGGCGAGCTGGCACGCCCTGGTCGACGCGCTCACCTACGGCCTGGACCGCACCCGGGTCTGACCCGTCCGTCGACCATGGACCGGCCCGGTCAGGGGAGGGTGAGGGTGGCCAGGACGGGGCGGTGGTCGGTGCGCGGGAGCGGGTGCACCTCCACCGCGCGGACGGCGATCCGGCGGTCGACCAGCACGTGGTCGATGGTCACCGGGGGGATCGGGTCGCCGTCGTACGGGCCCCAGGTGCCGCGCAGGCCCGCGCCTGCGGCGTCGGCCGCGTCGACGTACCCGGTGGCCAGCAGGGCGCGCAGCGGGGCGTGGTCGAGGGTGGCGTTGAAGTCCCCGGCCAGGATGCCCAGCGGGCCGTCCGGGGTGGCCGGCGGCTGGGCCGCGAGGTCATCCCGCCAGTAGCCGACCTGGTCGACCGCGTACGGCGCCGCCGGGTGCGCCGACTCGACCCGCACCGCGGGCCCGCCCGGCACCGCCACCGTGCCGTACGCCTGGGTGAAGCCCCAGCCGCCGCGCAGCTGCCGTACGCCGCCGTCGCCGATCGGCCAGCGCGCGTAGAGGCCGGAGCCGGGCGTGCCCACTTGCGGGTTCAGTTGCCGGTGCGGCAGCAGCCGGTCGAGGCCGAGGCGGTCCAGTTCGGCCTGCGCGCCCGGGGTGAACTCCTGCACGGCCAGCACGTCGACCCGGTGCGCGCGGACCAGGTCGACCAGCGCCGCAGCGTCCGCGGAGCCGGCCAGCAGGTTCGCGGTGAGCACCCGCAGGGTCGGCCCGGCGGCCGCGGGCTGTGCCGAGCCCAGCGCCCGGGGCGCCACCACGGCGACCAGCGCGACAGCGGTCACCGCCGCGACCACCGCCGGCCAGCGGCGCCGCAGGGCGAGCGCGAGCAGCAGGGGCAGCAGGCTCCACGCCGCCACGTACGGGGTGAACGCGAGCGCCTGCACCAGCGGGCCGCGCTCCACCCCCGGCAGCCGCACCGCGGCCCAGGCCGCCCCGGGCGCCACGGCGGCCCAGCAGAGCGCCGTGCGGACCCGGTCGGAGCGGGTGCCCGGCGGCTGGGGCACGGTCTGCGTGATCACGGAGGAAGACTAGCCGCGCCGGGGCGGTGCCGGTGCCGGCAATCGACGGCGAGGCCCTTTCGTGAATGGTAAAGCATTCGCTTCTCACAATTATCCGACGGCACTCCGACAACTGTGGAAAGGGTGGGCCGCTATTGACGCCCAGCTTTTTGCGGTGCTACGTTCCACGTGGTTGAGACATCGGGACTGTGAGTAGTTATCGCAGCTCAACAAGGGTGCGAAACGACAAGTCGTCAACTGTTCAGGTGCGAGCTGGGCAATTGTTCGGCCGACTCCGGCCAATTATCGTCCGGCTGAAAAAAGGGCATCAACCGTCCCGCGCAGCGCGGGTGCGGCAGTATCACCACAATCAAAAAAGGGGAGACCTGTCATGACCACGATCTTCAGACGTAAGGCGGTGGCGGTGGCGTTCGCCGTCCTGGCGCTCAGCCTGGCCGGCGGCGGGGTCGCCGTCGCGAAGGCCCCGGACGGGGGCAGCCAGCCCGCGGCCCGCGCCAGCGGTGGCAGCCAGCCGCCGGTGACCGCGGAGTCGGCGCGCAAGGCGAAGGCGGCGCTGGCCGCCGGCGCCCAGACGACCGCCGCCGCCGGCACCCACTACACCGTCATCGTCAACGCCAACGGCACCAAGGCCCGGGGCACCGGCACGGTGATCAAGTACGGCGTGGGCCAGTACGAGGTCCAGTTCCCGTACAACGTCACCAGGGGCGTCTACCTCGCCTCCATCGGCCGGCCGGACTCGTGCTGCATCCCGGCCGGCGGCGAGGTCGCCGTCGCGGCCCGGCTGCTCACCCCGAACGGGGTCTTCGTGCAGACCCGCAACTCGGCCGGGGTGGCCGCCGACCTGCCGTTCCACCTCGTCGTACACCTCTGACCTCCGCGCACCCGACGACCCCCGCCGGTGAGCCGGCCCGCACGCCAGCGTGCGGGCCGGCTTCTCCGGTTCCTGCCGGCCTGCGGCGTTGCTGGTCGTCGCGCCGCTTCGGCGCGGTATGGGTGGCCCAGGGCCGGATATTCCGACGTTTGTCCGAGGGCAGCCACGGGAAGCAAGCACCGTGACGGACATCTCGGACACCCTGGCCAGCATGCCCAGCCCGGCGGATCCCGACGCGACCGGCGCCGAGCTGGAACAGACCCTCTTCGAGGTCAAACGCGTGATCGTCGGGCAGGATCGGCTCGTCGAACGGCTGCTCACCGCCCTCGTCGCCGACGGGCACTGCCTGCTGGAGGGCGTACCCGGCGTCGCCAAGACGCTGGCCGCGCAGACCCTCGCCACGGCGGTCGGCGGCACCTTCTCCCGGATCCAGTTCACCCCGGACCTCGTCCCGTCCGACATCGTCGGCACCCGGATCTACCGGGCCTCGAAGGAGACCTTCGACATCGAGCTGGGGCCGGTCATGGCCAACCTGGTGCTCGCCGACGAGATCAACCGGGCGCCGGCGAAGGTGCAGTCGGCGCTGCTGGAGGCGATGGCCGAACGGCAGGTCTCCATCGGCGGGCGCAGCTACCCGGTGCCCGAGCCGTTCCTGGTGCTGGCCACCCAGAACCCGATCGAGTCGGAGGGCGTCTACCAGCTCCCGGAGGCGCAGCGCGACCGCTTCCTCATGAAGATCGTCGTCGACTACCCGAGTGACACCGACGAACTGGCCATCCTCTACCGGATGAGCGCCGACCGGCCGCGCGCCCGCCAGGTGCTCGACCCGCAGCGGCTGCGCCAACTCCAGGTGCGCGCCGGCGACATCTTCGTGCACCACGCCATCGCCGAGTACGTGGTCCGGCTCATCCTGGCCACCCGGGACCCGGGCCGGTTCGGGCTGCCCGAGATCGCCTCGCTGCTCGCGTACGGGGCGAGCCCCCGGGCCACCCTCGGGCTGGTGGCCGCCGCCCGGGCCCAGGCGCTGCTGCGCGGCCGCGGGTACGTGCTGCCCGAGGACGTCCGGGAACTGGCCGTGGACGTGCTGGCCCACCGGCTGGTCCTCTCCTTCGACGCCATCGCCGACGGGGTGGCCGCCGAGTCGGTGGTCCGCCGGCTGGTCGACGCGGTGCCCCCACCGCGGATCGCCAACAACCATCCGGAGTACGCGAACGACCTGGCGGCGGCATGAGGTGGCGCGAGGCCACCACGCCGACGCCGGCGGATCCCGGGCTGGCCGACCTCACCCCCGACCGGCGGCTGCGCCGGCTGGAGCTGACCGTGACCCGGCGCCTCGACGGCCTGCTGCACGGGCAGTACCGGGGGCTGCTGCCCGGTCCGGGCAGCGAACCGGCCGGCAGCCGGGAGTACCGCCCCGGTGAGGACGAGGTACGCCGGATGGACTGGGCGGTGACCGCCCGGACCACCGTTCCGCACGTCCGCGAGGTCGACGCCGACCGGGAACTGACCACCTGGCTGCTGGTCGACGCCAGCCCCAGCATGGAGTACGGCACCGCCGAGCTGGACAAGCGCGAGCTGGCCGTGGCGGCCGTCGCGGCGGTCGGGTTCCTCACCGCCGGGCTCGGCAACCGGCTCGGCGCGCAGGTGCTCGGGCCGGACGGGTTGCGCCGCCATCCGGCCCGCAGCGGGCGTACCCACCTGCTCGGGTTGCTCCGCACGCTGCTGGCCGCCCCCCGCGCCGGCGGATACGACGAGACGGACGTACCGCCGGCGGGGCCCGACCTGGCCGACGCGCTGGACGCCGTGCACCGGGTGGCCACCCGGCGCGGGCTGGTGGTGGTCGTCTCGGACTTCCTGGACGGGCTGCCCGACGACCCGGCGCAGGAGCCGCCCTGGGAACGTGCCCTGCGCCGGCTCGCCGTCCGGCACCAGGTGCTCGCCGTCGAGATCACCGACCCCCGCGAGCTGGAGCTGCCGGACGTCGGCCTGATCACCCTGGTCGACCCGGAGACCGGCCGCCGGCGCGAGGTGTGGACCGGCGACGAGCGGCTGCGCGAGCGGTACGCGGCCGCCGCGGCCGCCCAGCGCGAGCAGGTCCGCCAGGCGGTCCGCCGCAGCGGGGCGACGCACCTGCCGTTGCGTACCGACCGGGACTGGGGGGCGGACATCGTGCGGCACGTGCGGGCGCAGCGCCGGCTCGCGGCCGCGCCGGCCGGCGCGAACCGGGGAGGTGCCGCGTGATCTGGCTGTCCCCGGTACGGCTCTGGCTGCTGGTCGGGGTGCTCGCGCTGGCGGTCGGCTACCTGATGCTCCAACGGCGCCGCAGCCGCTACGCCGTCCGGTTCACCAACCTGCGGCTGCTCGACCGGGTGGCCCCGGAGCGGCCGGTCTGGCGGCGGCACCTGCCCGCCGGGCTGTTCCTGGCCATGCTGGCGCTGCTCGTGGTCGGCTTCGCCCGGCCGACCGCCGAGGTCCAGGTGCCACGGGAACGCGCCACGGTGATGGTCGCGGTGGACGTCTCCACCTCGATGCTCGCCACCGACGTCGAACCGGACCGGCTCAGCGCGGCCAAGGAGGCGGCCCGCCGGTTCGTCGACGGCCTGCCGGACGAGTTCAACGTCGGGTTGGTCGCCTTCGCCGGCAGCGCGGCGGTGCTGGTGCCGCCGGGCACCGACCGGGAGGCGCTGCACGAGGGGATCGAGCGGCTCGTCGAGGGCGCCACCGGCGTGCAGGGCACCGCCATCGGCGAGGCCATCAGCACCTCGCTCGGTGCGGTGAAAGGCCTGGACAGCCAGGCAGCGACGGAGCCGCCACCGGCCCGGATCATCCTGCTCTCCGACGGGGCGAACACCTCCGGGATGGACCCGATGGAGGCCGCGACGGAGGCCGTCGCCGTCGACGTCCCGGTGCACACCATCTCGTTCGGCACGCCGAGCGGGTTCGTCGACCGGGGCGGCCGGCCGATCCAGGTGCCGGTGGACGGGCAGACCCTGCGCGCGGTCGCCGAGGAGACCGGCGGCGGCTTCCACGAGGCCAGCACCAGCGACGAGCTGCGCGCGGTCTACGAGGACATCGGCAGCTCGGTCGGCTACCGCACCGAGCGGCAGGACGTGTCGGCCCGGTTCATCGGCCTCGGCCTGGTGTTCGCGCTGGGTGCGGCGGCCGGCTCGATGCGCTGGTTCTCCCGCCTGCCCTGATCGCCGGACCGAGAGTGAGGAGTACGCATGGCAGTGCAGACCGGACTGGGCGAGCCGCGCGGCCCGTGGTTCATCTCGCCGGAGCTGGACCCGGACGGGCGGCTCGCCCAGTCCGGTCTGCACTGC
>NZ_QGSW01000430.1:0-5227 GCF_003176715.1 Micromonospora sp. S4605 | reverse complement strand
GTCCCCCGACGTCCGGCCGGCCCCCGCCGTCGTCGAGTCGGGACGGCCGCCGGCGGGCCGCCGCGCCGCGCGGTCGGGGCCCCGGCGACGTCAATCCGACAGGGCCGCCGCGACCGCCTCCTCCGCGGTGGCGACGTGCACCGGGCCGGGCACGGGCAGCCCGTCGGCGTCGAGGATCCGCCAGCCGCCGAGCACCACCACCGGGATGCCGCCGCGGCGCAGGCCCAGCGCCACCTCGCTGAGCGTGCCCCACGACCCGCCGACGGCGATCACCGCGTCGGCGCTCCACACCAGGATCGCGTTGCGGGCCTGGCCCATGTTGGTGACCAGCACCGCTGAACAGTCGGCCGGACCGGGTTCGGTGCCGTCGTCCGGACGTACGCCGATCACCAGGCCGGACCGGGAGCGGGCGCCGGCGGCGGCCGCCGCCATCACCCCGCCGCCGGCGCCGCAGAGCACCGTCACGCCCCGCTCGGCGAGCAGCTCACCCACCCGGCGGGCGTACGCCAGCTCGGTCCCGGTCGCCGACGCCGGGCCGCAGACCGCCACCTGCGCCATGGTCCGCCCCCTTCCGCCGCCCATCATGCCGGCGGCGGGTGGCCCTTCCGGACGGAGCGGTCGAGGGTCCACCCGGCGGAGGTCACCCTGCCCGACGGGCCGCTGCCCGCAGCCGACGCGGTCGATTAGCGTACGCCCATGCCATCGACGTCGACCGAAGCGACCGATCCGTGGTGCCTGCGCGCCGGGGAGAGCGCGGCGCTGCTGCGCGGGCATCCGTGGCGGCGCTTCGCGGTGCTGGGTGACAGCGTGGCCGAAGGGCTCTGCGAGCCGGTGGACGGCTACCCGGAGGTGCAGTGGGCCGACCGGATCGCCGCCGAGCTGCGGGCCGTGGCGCCCGACCTGGCGTACCTGAACCTGGGGCTGCGCGGGCTGCGGGCGCACGAGGTACGCGCCACCCAGCTCGCCCCGGCGCTCGCCTTCCAGCCCGACCTGGCGCTGGTGGTCTGCGGCGGCAACGACGCCTTCTCCCCCGCCTACGACGCGGACGCTGTCGACGCCGAGCTGACCGCGATGATCGAGGCGTTGCGGGCCGCCGGGGCGGACGTGATCACCGTCGGGATGTTCGACGTGTCGCACAGCCCGGCGGTCCCGCAGCGGCACCGGGCCGGCCTGGCCGAGCGGATGCGCCGGCTCTCCGCTCGCACCGGCGCGCTCGCGCAGCGGCTCGGCACCCTGCACGTGCGGCTCACCGACCACCCGCTCACCGCGGACCCGTCGATCTACAGCAGCGACGGCCGGCACGGCAGCGCCCGCAGCGACGCCATCGCCGCCGCCGAGACGGTCCGCCGCCTCGGCGCCCACCTGGGCAACGCGTGAGCGGCCGGCCTCCGTCCCGGGAGCCCGCCGCGCCGCCCCGGCCGGACGGCCCGACGGCCACCGGGCTGCTCGAAGCCGGCAGCCGCCGGCGCAACCAACCGCCGCCACCGGCCGTCGTGTTCGAGGCGCTCACCGAGCCCGACCGCGACCCGGCGCGCCCCTGGCTGCGGTTGCTCGACGACGAGCAACCGCCGCGGATCCTCCGCGCTGAGCACCCGCGCCTGGTCGTCTGGTCGTCGTTGTGGCCCCGGCGACCCGATGCCGAGGTGCGTTTCGAGCTGGAGTTCGACGGCACGTACGGCACCGAGTTGCGCTGGACCCTGCTGGTGGCCGAGCCGCTGCCCGACCCGTCGCTGCTGGGGCACCTGCGCAAGCGGATGAACCAGCTGGTCAACGGGAACCTGCGCCGCACCTTCGGCCAGTAGCCGGCGGGGGCCGCTCGGGGCGGCATCGGCGTCAGTGCGCCGCACCGGCCCAGGCGTGGCGGCGGTCCGCCGACCGGACGTGGCCGGTGAGGGCCGCGCAGGTCGGGGTGGCCCGGTCGGTGTAGTCGGCGACCGGCCCCTGGTAGAGCACGGTGCCGCCGTGCCGGCCGGGGCCGGGGCCGAGGTCGATGAGCCAGTCGGCGCGACGGACGACGTCGAGGTTGTGCTCGATGACGACGACCGTGTGGCCCCGGTCGACGAGGCCGTCGAGGAGGGCCAGCAGGGTGTCGACGTCGCTCAGGTGCAGGCCGGTGGTCGGCTCGTCGAGCACGTACGTGGTGGGCTGCGCCGTCTCGCGGAGCTCTCTGGCGATCTTCAGCCGCTGGCACTCGCCGCCGGAGAGCGTGCTCAACGACTGGCCGAGTCGCAGGTAGCCGAGGCCCACGTCGGCGAGGTGGCGCAGCGCGCTGGCGATCTGCCGGTCGGACAGCCGCGCGACGGCCTGGTCCACGGTGAGCGCGTCGACGTCGGCGATGGACAGCCCGTCGACGGTGTGGCGGAGCACCTCCGGGGTGAACCGCTGGCCCTGGCAGGTCTCGCAGACCACCTCCTGCCCGTCCAGGAAGGCCAGATCGGTGTGGATGACGCCGAGGCCCCGGCAGTCCGGGCAGGCGCCGGCGGAGTTGGCGCTGAACAGCGCGGCCGGTACGCCGTTGCGCGCGGCGAACAGCCGGCGGATCGCCGGCGCGATGCCGGTGTACGTGATCGGGGTGGAGCGCCGGTTGGTGCTGACCGGGCTCTGGTCGATGACCGTCGCGGCGTGCTGGGCCACCAGCTCGGCGGCCAGGCTGGACTTGCCGGAGCCGGCCACCCCGGTCAGTACGGTCAGCACGCCGGTCGGCACGGCCACGGTCGCCCCCCGCAGGTTGTTGCGCCTCGCGTCGGCGATGGTGAGGCGGCCGGTGCCGACCCGTGGCTCCCGCCGCACCGGACGGCGCCCGCGCAGTGCCCGCCCGGTCGGGGTGTCGGCGCGGCACAGCTCGGCGAAGCTGCCCTGGAACACCAGGCGGCCGCCGTCGGCGCCGGCGCCCGGTCCGATCTCGACGACCTGGTCGGCGCGGGCCATCACGGCGGGGTCGTGCTCCACGACGAGGACGCTGTTGCCCCGGTCGCGCAGCCGCTCCAGCAACCGGACAGTGGCCGCCACGTCGGCCGGGTGCAGCCCGACGGTGGGCTCGTCCACCAGGTAGGTCATCTCGATCAGGCTGGAGCCCAGGTGCTTGACCATCTTGATCCGTTGCGACTCGCCGCCCGAGAGGGTCGTGGTCGGCCGGGACAGGGTGAGGTAGCCGAGCCCGATGGTGGTGATCGCGTCCAGGCGGGCGGTCAGCGCCGCGACCACCGGCGCCACCGGGGCGGCGGTGACGTTCCGGACGAGACCGGCGAGTTCGCCGACCTCCATCCGGGACAGCTCGCCGATGGTGTGGCCGAGCACGGTGGCCGTACGGGCCGCCTCGTTGAGCCGGTCACCGTGGCACTCCGGGCAGACCTCGGAGCGGGTGAACCGGCGGATGACCTCCTGCTTGCGTTCGGAGAGGCTGTCGGAGGTGTGCAGGTAGATCCGCTCGAACCGCTCGACCACCCCCTCGTACGCCTTGGGCGGCTTGCGGCCCAGCTTCGCGGCGGCCTCCCCGCCGTACAGCAGCGCCGCCCGTTCCTGCGGGCTCCACTCGCGCAGCGGGGTGTGCGGGTCGAAGGTGCCGATGTCGGCGTACTGGGCGTACCAGTAGCCGCCGTCGCCGAATCCGGGCAGCCGGATCGCCCCCTGCGCCAACGACCGGTCCAGGTCGAGGAAGCGGTCGACGGCGCTGGCCACCACCTCGCCGAGGCCGGAGCAGGTCGGGCACATGCCCGCCGGGTCGTTGAAGGAGAACCGGTTCGACTCGCCGACGTGCGGCGTGCCCACCCGGGAGAAGAGCAGCCGCAGGTAGGTCCAGGCGTCGGTGATGGTGCCGACCGTCGAGCGGGCGTTGCCGCCGATCCGGCGCTGGTCGACCACGATCACCGGCGACAGGCCGCCGATGTGCTCGACCTCCGGCCGGGTCCACTTCGGCAGCCGGTTGCGGGCGAACGGCGGGAAGGTCTCGTTGAGCTGGTGGCCC
The DNA here is from genome assembly GCF_003176715.1 of Micromonospora sp. S4605. NCBI lineage: Bacteria > Bacillati > Actinomycetota > Actinomycetes > Micromonosporales > Micromonosporaceae > Micromonospora > Micromonospora sp. S4605. Next base: position 1,263 of record NZ_QGSW01000430.1, on the reverse strand, counting down.
GCCTCGGCGGCGATGGTGTCGAACACCAGCGACGACTTGCCCGACCCGGACACGCCGACGAAGACGACCAGCCGGTTGCGCGGGACGTCGACGTCGAGGGCGGCCAGGTTGTTGGTGCGGGCGCCCCGGATGGTGATGCTGCGGTGGTCCATGCCGGCGACGCTACGAGCAGATGTGGCCGGATCCTGACCTCGATCACCGGAAGAATGGGGGTCGTGGCGGATGTGACCGGGCGGATGCTCTCCCTGCTGTCGACCCTGCAGAGCGGCCGGTCGTTCACCGGAGACGAACTGGCCCGGCGGCTCGGGGTCAGCCCGCGCACGCTGCGCCGGGACGTCGAGCGGCTGCGCGGCTACGGCTACCCGGTCGACACCCAGCCCGGGCCGGGCGGCTACTACCGGCTCGCGGCCGGCCGGACCATGCCGCCGCTCGTCCTCGACGACGACGAGGCGATCGCCACCCTGCTCGGTCTCGCCTCGCTCGCCGCCACCGGAACGGCCACGTACGGCGCGTTGGACGAGGCGGCGACCCGCACCTACGGCAAGCTGGAGCAGTTCCTGCCCGCCCGGCTGCGTCCCCGCGTGGCGGCCGTCCGGGCGAGCCTGGAGACCGGCCGGCACGAGACGCCGCCGGTGACCGCCGAGCAACTCGGCCTGCTCGCCGACGCCATCGCCGACGCCGAGGTCGTCACGTTCACCTACACCGACGCGCACGGCGCGCGCAGCCGGCGACGGGTCGAGCCGTACCGGCAGGTCCACCACCTGCTGCGGTGGTACCTCCTGGGATGGGACATCGACCGGACCGACTGGCGGGTGTTCCGGCTCGACCGGGTCGACGGCCCGGTGCGGACCGGCACCCGCTACGCACCCCGGCCGCTGCCGGCCGAGTCCGCCCTGGAATACCTGCGGCGCGGTCTCGGCAGAGCTGGGCAACGGGTCACCCTCGTGGTCGAGGCGCCGGCGCACCGCGTGCTCGACGCCCTCAGGTACCACGACGTCGAGGTCGATGCCGTCGACGACCGGCGGACCCGGATCGCCGTCTCGGTCGACTCCTGGCAGTGGCTGCTGCTCAACCTCGCCTTCCTGGACGCGGACTTCACCATCGACGCCCCACCCCACCTCGCCCGCCCCTGCCACACCTTCGCTCACCGCCTGCTAGCCGCCACCGCCCGGCCCAGCACCGGCGATCCGCCCCGTTGATCATGAAGTTGTTGACGTGACACGCCGGGCGGTGGCGGCTAGCAGGCGGTGAGCGAAGGTGTGG
>NZ_QGSW01000329.1:0-5232 GCF_003176715.1 Micromonospora sp. S4605 | reverse complement strand
GTCGCCCGCCGCCCGCCGCTCGGCCCCGCTGGCCGCCGGGCCGGTGACCGTGCGAGCCACGGCAGGGCCGGTCCCGCCGGGCGTCGGGCCGGTGACCGGGCTGGCCACCGGCCCGGCAGCCGCGGGTCAGCTCTGCTGGGCGCGGGGATCCGGGACCGCCTTCTCGGCGGCGCGGCTGACCTCTTCCCACTCGGCCCAGGTGGCCATCCGCCGCTTCGAGATGTCGAAGGCGACGTCGTAGACCATGCTGCCGAGCAGGAGCCGCAGCGGCGGCTTGTCGCTGGCGACCAGCTTCATGAGCGCCTCGGCAGCCAGCCGGGGTTCGCTGTCGACCGAACCTTCGGCCCACTGCTTGGCCAGTTCCTCGCGCAGCGGGTCGTAGGCGGGGTTGGGGGTGGTGGCGGTGCTGCTGGTGTAGAGGTCGGTCCAGTAGCCGCCCGGCTGGACGATGGTGACCTTGACGCCGAAGCTGGCGGCCTCGGCGGCGAGGGCTTCGCTCATCCCTTCGAGGGCGAACTTGCTGGCGCTGTAGAGCCCGGTGCTGGGGAAGCCGCCGAGCGCGCCGATGCTGGAGATCTGCACGAGGTGTCCGCTGCCCTGGGCGCGCAGGTGCGGCAGGACGGCCTGGCTGACCCAGAGGGCGCCGAAGAAGTTGAGTTCCAGTTGGGCGCGGGCCTGCTCTTCGGTGAACTCCTCGACCATTCCGGCGTAGAGGGCGCCGGCGTTGTTGACGACGATGTCGAGCCGGCCGAAGTGCCGGACCGCCTCGGCGACGGCGTCGACGACCGCTGGGCGGTCGGTGACGTCGAGGCGCAGGGCGAGCAGGCGGCCGGGGTGGCGGGTGGCGAGGTCGTCCAGTGGCGCCACGTCCCGGGCGGCCCCCGCGACGCGGTCGCCGGCGGCGAGGGCCGCCTCGGCGAACGCGCGGCCGAGGCCACGGCTCGCGCCGGTGATGAACCAGACCCGGGATGCGGCGGTGCCTGAGGCCTCCATGGGGAACAACTCCCTTCCTTGCGAGACGAACCGTCTCGTCTCGGTTGCGAGGACGACAATACCTGGCCGCGCCGGGATGTCAAGACGGACCGTCTCGTCTCTCTTCCTGTTACATTCGGCCCGTGCCCACGCAGAAGGTCGCCCCCGACTCCAGCCGTCGCAGCCAGTCCGCGCGGCGGGCCATCCTCACCGCCGCCCTCGACCTGGTCAGCGAGCTGGGGTACGCGAAGCTCAGCATCGAGGGCATCGCCTCCGCCGCCGGCGTGGGCAAGCAGACGATCTACCGCTGGTGGCCGTCGAAGGGCGCGCTGCTGTTCGACGCCTTCCTCACCCTCACCACGGAGGGCCAGGACGTGGGCGAGGCGGCCCTACCCGACACCGGCGACCTGGCGGCCGACCTGAAGACGGTGCTGCGGGCCACCGTCGAGGAACTCAACGACCCCCGCTACGACCTGCCCATGCGGGCCCTGCACATCGAGGTCGTGCATGACCCCGCCCTGGCCGCCGCCTACCAGGAGCGGCTGGACGGGCCGCTGCGGGAGCTGAAGAAGGAGCGCCTGCGCGCCGCCCAGCGGGCCGGGCAGCTGGCCGAGGACGTCGACCTCGACGTGGCCGTCGACCTGCTGTTCGGCCCGATCCTGAACCGGTGGCTGCAACGCACCGGCCCGCTCACCGCTGAGTACGTCGACCAGGTGGTGGACACGGCGCTGCGCGGGCTCCGGCCGGCGCCGCCCGCCGGATAGTCGGCGCGCGGGCCGGCTGCCCGGGGCGGCGACGGATCACGGGCGGGGCGTCTCGCTGGCGACGGTCTGCTCGCGGGGCAGCGCGGCGGCCCGCAACGCCCAGTCCAGCGCGTAGTCGGCGACCTGCTCCCAACCGGGCTGCCCGACCGTGAAGTGCGAGCGGCCGGGGAACTCGTGGTACGCGGTCAGCGCCCGCGACTTCTGGTACAGCGCCGCGTTGGAGCGGACCACGGTGGGCGGCACCACGTGGTCGGCTCCGCCGGCGATCAGCAGCAGCGGCGCCCGGTCGGTGCGGCGGGTGTCCACCTCGGCCGGGGAGTTCGGGTCGAGGTTGGCGAACGCCCCTTCGAAGAGCACCCGGCCGGCGCCGGGCACCGCGTACCGCTGCCAGGCCCGGTCGGAGTCCTCCCGGCTGAGGGTGTTGCCGAACGCGTAGTGGAAGTCGTCGGGCGTGAACGGCACCGCCCGGTTCCGGTTGGCCGGGTTGTGCAGGATGGAGAAGGCCGAGCGCAGGGTGCTTAACGGCAACTTGAGCACGCCCTTCACCGCGGCCGGGTGGATGCCCACCGCCGCCGCCCCGAGCCCCCGGTCGACCAGAACCTGGGTGATCAGACCGCCGAACGAGTGCCCCATGATGACCGGTGCGGCGGGCAGTGTCCGGATGATCCGGTCGTAGTGGTCGACGATCTCGGCGATGCGTTGCTGGGCGATCGGGGTGGGATCCTCCCGTAGCTGCTCGACGTCACCCTCCATGCCGGGCCAGGACGGGGTCACCACCCGCAACCCGCGTCCGGCGAACCGGGTGGCCCACCGCTCCCAACTGCGCGACGTCATCCATAGGCCGTGGATGAGCACGACCGTGTCGACCGGTCCCTGCGGCGCGCTGGCCATGGGTCCTCCCCGGTGTCGTGGCGTCCGGACCGGCGGTTACCCGCCCGGCCGGCGGGGATTCCCCGACCCGCCCGGCCGGCGCCGCCGCAACGAGGTCGCCCGTCGACGGGTGGAGCGCCGGCGGGTAGCGGGTCAGGCGGTCGGCGGTGGTTCGGGCAGTTCGTCGACGACCACCACGGCGCTGCCGGTACGCACCTCCGCCAGCAGCTCGCGCTGGCCGCTGCGGGTCAGCCGGATGCAGCCGTTGGTGGTGTTCCGGCCCAGCTCGCCGTCGTGGTACCAGCTGTGCAGGCCGATGTGCGCGCCGCGCAGGCTGGCCGGCACCGAGTTCGGGTCGTCGGGCACCGCGCCGAGGGCGAAGATGTCCACCCCGCCGTACACCTGCTGCGGCGGTGGGGTGCGGCCGAGGATGAAGGTCCGGCCCAGCGGCGTCTCCTGCCCCCGCTGGCCGAGGCTGACCTCCCAGGACCGGACTGCCCGCCCGGCGCGGTACCAGGTGATCCGGTGCGTCCGGCGCTCGACCACGAGCTGGTCGCGCAGCTGCACCGTGCTGAAGCCGCCGGGCGGCAGCCAGGCGAGCCGGCGGTTCGCCGACGGGAGCAGCACCGCCGTCCAGCCGGCGCGGCGCTGGGCGATCGGCATGGTCAGCTCGACACCGCGGATGGTGGGGGCGAGGAAGGCCAACGGCCGGCCGCCGGGCGCGTCGTACGCGGCGATCCGGCGGGTCGGGTGCAGTCCCTCGGTCAGCGGGGTGACGTCCGAGGCGTCCGGGTCGGCGGGGAAGCCGCGGGGCGCCGGGTCGTAGTCGACCACCGGCAGGTCGTCCGGCGCGGGCGCGGCGGCCGGCACGGTCTCCTCGGGCGTCGGGCTCGGCGCGGGGGCGGTGGGTTCCGGTTCGTCCGGCGCCGCCTGCTCGACTGCCGGCGGCACGGGTTCGGGGGTGAGCGCCCAGCCGGTCGCCCCGGCCGTCGCCAGCAGCGCGGAGACTCCGACGGCGGTGGCCACCCGGCGGAGCCAGCGGTACGCGGTGATTCGGTCAAACGGCACAAAGAGACTGTAATGGCAGGACCCCCGTCCAGCCGGTAAATCGGCCGGACGGGGGCCCCGGGGTGGGGGGATCAGTTCAGCCGCGCGCCGACGTGGATGGCGACCGCGTCGTGGGCGGGGATGTTGGCGGCGAACCAGCCGTTGCCGTCCACGGTGATCACCGGCCCGCTGCACGAGCCGTTGCTGAACGTGCCGTGGATGACGTCGCAGTACCGGCCGGCGGGCAGCCCGGCGTGGTACGAGCGACCGGTGATCGCGTGGTCCTCGTCGTTCACCGTGAGGTAGCCCTTGCCGGCTCGGCTGAACGCGATGTGGTTGTTGCCGTTGTCGTACCAGTTGGCGACCGCGGCGCCCTCGGTGGCGTTGCGGAAGCCGACCATGTTGGCGATGACCGGCCAGCGGTGCTCGCACTCCCAGCCGGAGTAGCAGGTTACGTCGAGGGTCCGGCCGGAGCCGTCCTGCGGCGGGCCCTGGTCGCGCTGGCTGAAGGTGTAGCTGGACATCACCGTCGGCGATCCGTACGGCCAGGCCAGCATGAACGCGTTGGCCAGCGCGTAGATGCCCCGGTCGCGGTAGGTCAGCACCCCGCCGACGTCGCGCTGGGTGTCGTGGTTGTCCACGAAGACCGCCGCCACGCCGCCGGGCAGGTGCCCCCAGCCCTCGCCGAAGTTGCGCAGGTAGGCGAGCCGCTCGGAGCGGAACACCCGGGCCAGGTCCTTGCCGTAGCGGAACTCGTGCACGTCGCCGTTGCCGGTGTACTCGCCCGGCTGGATCGGCTCGCCGGCGCCGTGGATCACCTCCTGCACCAGGTACGCCGGCCGGGAGAGCCGGCTGCGCAGCGCCGCGATGTCGGCGGCCGGCATGTGCTTGCTGGCGTCCATCCGGAAGCCGTCCACGCCGAGCGAGAGCAGGTCGTTGAGGTAGCCGGCGAGCCGGCCGCGGACGTAGTCCGACTCGGTCCTCAGGTCGGCGAGGTTGACCAGTTCGCAGTTCTGCACCTCCCACCGGTCGCCGTAGTTGGCGATGTCGTCGCCGCCGTTGCGACCGCAGTGGTGGAAGTCCTGGTACTGGTAGATGCCCGGGTAGTCGTAGTGCCCGTACGACGAGCCGGCCCAGCCGGTGCCGCCGTTGTCCTGCCCGGACATGTGGTTGACGACCGCGTCCACGATCACCTTGACGCCGGCCGCGTGGCAGGCGTCCACCATGGCCTTGAACTGGGCGCGGGTGCCCTTGCGGGACTCGATCCGGTAGCTGACCGGCTGGTACGCCAGCCACCACTGGGAGCCGCGGACGTGTTCCTGCGGCGGGGAGACCTGGACCCAGCCGTAGCCCTTCGGGCCCAGCGTGGTCCGGCACTCGTTGGCCACCGAGGTCCAGTTCCACTCGAAGAGCTGGACGATCACCTTCTTGGCGCCGGCCGGGGCCGCGACGGCCGGGGGTGCCGTCACGGTGGTCGGTACGAGCACGCTCGCGATCACACCGAGGGCGAGCAGCGCCGAGTGCCATCGACGTCGATGCATCGGAACTCCTGACGGGGGTGCGGGGGACGGGGTGGTGG
>NZ_QGSW01000429.1:0-5234 GCF_003176715.1 Micromonospora sp. S4605 | reverse complement strand
GCGGTGCCGGTGTGCGGGGCGGCCTGCGGCTTCGGCTTGGCGTCGATGCCGGCCTCGGTGCGCTGCTGGGCGGTGATCGGGGTGGGCGCGCCGGTCAGCGGGTCGAAGCCGCCGCGGGTCTTCGGGAACGCGATCACCTCGCGGATCGAGTCCGCGCCGGCCAGCAGCATGCAGACCCGGTCCCAGCCGAACGCGATGCCGCCGTGCGGCGGCGGGCCGTACTTGAACGCCTCCAGCAGGAAGCCGAACTTGTCCTGCGCCTCCTCGGGCGTGATGCCGAGCAGGTCGAAGACCCGCCGCTGCACGTCGCCGCGGTGGATACGGATCGAGCCGCCGCCGATCTCGTTGCCATTGCAGACGATGTCGTACGCGTACGCCAGCGCCCGGTCCGGCGCCTCCTCGAACCGGTCCACCCAGTCGGCGTTCGGCGAGGTGAACGGGTGGTGCACGGCCGTCCAGCCGCCCTCGTCGGTGCGCTCGAACATTGGCGCGTCGACCACCCAGCAGAACGCCCAGGCGCTCTCGTCGACCAGCCCGGCCCGCTTGGCGATCTCGATCCGGGCCGCGCCGAGCAGTTCCTGCGCCTCCCGGGTGCTGGCGCTGGCGGCGAAGAAGATGGCGTCGCCCGGCTTGGCGCCGACCGCGTCGGCCAGCCCGGCCAGGTGCGCCTCGGAGAGGTTCTTCGCCACCGGGCCGCGGGCCTCGCCGGTCTCCGCGTCGAGCACCACGTACGCCAGGCCGCGCGCGCCGCGCGCCTTGGCCCAGTCCTGCCAGCCGTCCAGTTCCTTGCGGCTCTGCGCCGCGCCGCCCGGCATGACGACCGCGCCGACGTAGCCGCCCGCGTCGATCGCGCCGGCGAACACCCGGAACTCGGTGCCGCGCAGGTAGTCGGTCAGCTCGGTCAGCTCGACGCCGTAGCGCAGGTCCGGCTTGTCCGAGCCGTACCGGGCCATCGCGTCGTGCCAGGTGATCCGCGGGATCGGCCGGGAGATCTCGTGCCCGGCCAGGTCGGACCAGAGCGCCGCGACGATCGCCTCGCCGAGGTCGATCACGTCGTCCTCGGTGACGAAGGACATCTCGATGTCGAGCTGGGTGAACTCCGGCTGCCGGTCGGCGCGGAAGTCCTCGTCCCGGTAGCAGCGGGCGATCTGGTAGTACCGCTCCATGCCGCCGACCATCAGCAGCTGCTTGAACAGCTGCGGCGACTGCGGCAGCGCGTACCAGCTGCCGGGCTGCAGGCGCACCGGCACCAGGAAGTCGCGGGCGCCCTCGGGCGTCGAGCGGGTCAGCGTCGGGGTCTCGATCTCCAGGAAGTCCCGCTCGTGCAGCACAGCGCGGGCCAGCTGGTTGGCCCGCGAGCGCAGCCGCATGGCCTTCGCCGGCCCGCTGCGGCGCAGGTCCAGGTAGCGGTAGCGGAGTCGGACGTCGTCGCCGGCCTCGACCTGGTCGTCCACCGGCAGCGGCAGCGGCGCGGCCTCGGAGAGCACCTCCAGCTCGGCGGCGGTCACCTCGACCTCGCCGGTGGGCAGGTCGGGGTTCTCGTTGCCCTCGGGGCGGCGGGTCACCTCGCCGGTCACCCGGACGCAGAACTCGTTGCGCAGCGCGTGCGCGTCCTCCTCGCGGAAGACCACCTGGACGACGCCGGAGCCGTCGCGCAGGTCGACGAAGATCACGCCGCCGTGGTCGCGCCGGCGGGCCACCCACCCGGCGAGCGTCACCGTGGTGCCGGCGTCCGTCGCGCGCAGGCTGCCGGCGTCATGGGTACGGATCACGACTTGCGTCTCCTCATCTGCGGTACACGTCTGCTCCCCGCATTCTGTCAGGGTCCTCCGGTGCCGGCTGGCACCGGGCGCTCCTACCCTGCGTGACCCGGCCCGGACACGCGGGCGGGCCGCCGGGATCACCCGGCGGCCCGCTGGCGTGCGTTCGGTCAGAAGATGCTGACGCCGTAGCGGCTCAGCGCCTCGGTGACCGGCTGGAAGTAGGTGGTGCCACCGGTGGTGCAGTTGCCGCTGCCGCCGGAGGTCAGGCCCAGGGCGGTGCTGCCGGCGAAGAGCGGGCCGCCGCTGTCGCCCGGCTGGGCGCAGACGGTGGTGCGGATCAGCCCGGAGACCGAGCCCTCGGCGTAGTTCACCGTGGCGTTGAGCGCGGTCACCCGGCCGCTGCGCAGGCCGGTGGTGCTGCCGGAGCGCTGCACCGACTGGTTGACGTACGCGTTGCCGGCCGCGGTGATGTCGCGGTAGCTGCCGTTGTAGAGGTAGACGTTGCCGGCCGCGTTGGCGGAGTTGCTGTGCCGCACGATGCCGTAGTCGTTGCCCGGGAAGCTGCTGCCGGCCCGGGTGCCCAGCAGGTTGGTCTGGCTGGAGTTGCTGTACCAGCTGGAGGAGATGTTGGTGCAGTGCCCGGCGGTCAGGAAGTAGTAGGTGCTGCCGCTGCGCACGTTGAAGCCGAGCGAGCAGCGCCCGCCGCCGCCGGCGTAGATGGCGTGGCCGCCGGAGATCCGGGTGCTCAGCACACCGGGCTCGGCCTCGATCCGCACCGCGCCGTTGGTCCGCGCGGCGGCCGCCTTGACCCGCTCCAGCTTGGCGCCGGTGACCGTGCTGTCGACGGAGACCACCACCTGGTTGGTCGCCGGGTCGGTCCACCAGGCGGTGCCCGGGATCTTGGCGCCGTTCTCCAGTTCGGTGGTGGCCCGGGCCAGCTCGGCGGCGCCGCGGGTGACCAGCTTCGGGGTGGCGCCGGCCGCCCGGACCTCGCGGGCGGCGGCCGCGTCGGTCACGGTGACGACCATCTTGCCGCTGGCGTCGGCGTACGTGCCGGCGGACCGGTCGCCGAGTCGCTCAGCCAGGCCGGCCGCGGCGTCGGGGGTGGCAGCCGCGGGTGCCGCCTGGGCGGGGGCGCCGAGCAGCGAGCCGGCGACCAGGGCTCCGGCCGCGGCCACGGTGGCGGCGCGACGGAGAGATGACCTCGTGGGTCGCATGGAACAACCTCCCGGAAGGGGGTGACAGGGCCGCGCCGGGGGTGACGGGCCCGAGGGCGATGCCGGCCGAGCTGGGGACAACCGGCCGGACTGAGTGAAGTATTCACATGTTTAAGATCCTCGGCAAGACCTGGTTTGCCCGTATTGACCCAGCGCCCCGATGTAACACCGGCGCAACATTGTGGACAGAGAGCGTCATCTATACGATCTGGCCACCGCGCAGTTCTGGCACCCGCGATCCGGAGGCCGCCATGTCCCTCGCCCGCCGCGCGCTGGCCGCCCTCGCCAGCGCCACCGCCACCGTCACCCTGCTCGCCGCCGAGCTCGATGGCGAGCCTCGGCGACTCCATCACCCGCGGCTTCAACGCCTGCGGCTGGTACGTCGACTGCACCGCGCGGTCGTTCAGCACCGGCGACTACGCCACCGTCAACAGCCACTACCTGCGGATCCGTACGGTCAACCCGGCGATCGGTGGCCGCAACCACAACGACGCCCGGTCCGGTGCGAAGTCGGCCGACATGTACGGGCAGGCCGGCACCGCGGTCAGCCAGGGCGTCGGCTACGTCACCATGCTGATCGGCGCGAACGACGCCTGCACCAGTTCGGAGTCGAGCATGACCCCGGTGAGCACCTTCCGGGCGAACATCGACTCCGCGCTCAACCGGCTCAAGGCCGGCCTGCCCACCGCCCGGGTGCTGGTGATCAGCATCCCCGACATCCACCGGCTCTGGTCGGTCGGCCGGACCAGCGGCAGCGCCCGCACCGCCTGGTCGCTCTTCGGCATCTGCCAGTCCATGTTGGCCAACCCGACCTCCACCGCCCAGGCCGACGTGGACCGGCGGGCCCGGGTCCGGCAGCGGGTGGTCGACTACAACACCCAGCTGGCCCAGGCCTGCGCCGCGTACGGCGCGAACTGCCTGTTCGACGGCAACGCGGTGTTCGGCTACCCGTTCACCCTCGGCCAGCTCTCCGGCTGGGACTACTTCCACCCGAACACCAGCGGCCAGCAGGTGCTGGCGAGCGTCTCGTACGCCGCCGGCTTCCGCTGGTAGCGACGGCCCCGGCGCGCGGGCGGCCGTCCCGTCCGCGCGCCCACCGTCCGCCGGCGTCGGGGGCGGTCAGTCGGCCCGGCGGCGCGCTCCCGGGCCGGGCCGGGGCACCACGTCGCGCGCCGCGGTCACCGGGTGCCCCCGCTCGCAGCGCAGCTCGACGCGTACCTCGCCGCCGCAGTCGCGGTGCCCGACGCTCAACGGCGAGCCGTCCGGGTCGGCCAGGTAGCGGTCCCCCCAGCCGAGCACCGCCACCAGCACCGGCCAGAGGTCGAGCCCCTTCTCGGTCAACCGGTACTCGTGCCGTTCCCGACTGCCCGGCTCCCGGTACGGCTGCCTGCGCAGCACCCCCTCCTCGACCAGGGTGGCCAGCCGGTTGGTGAGCACCTGGCGGGGGATCCCGGTGCGGATCCGCATGTCGTCGAAGCGGCGTACGCCGTTGAACACCTCGCGGAGCACCACCAGGGTCCACTTCTCGCCGAGCACCGCCATCGCCCGGGCGATGGTGCAGTTCTCCACCGACCAGTCCAGCGCAGGGGGTCTCATGCCCTTCAGGCTAGGTCTGATTGACAGACTCAGCAACGGGCTGCCAGGCTGAGTCCATGACACAGACGCAGGCGCGCAGCCGTACCTTCTCCTGGTCCGACCCGGGCCTCAACGCCGCGCTCGTCGGCCGGCGCAGCGGGCTGGAGCTGCTCCGCGCGATGATCGCCGGTGAGCTGGCCGCGCCGCCGGTGATGCACCTGATCGACATGACCCGGATGGAGGCCGACGAGGGCCGGGTCGCGGTCGAGCTGGTGCCGCAGGAGTTCCACTACAACCCGCTCGGCACCGTGCACGGCGGGGTCATCTCCACCCTGCTGGACACCGCGGCGGCCTGCGCCGTGCACACCACGCTGCCGGCCGGCGTCGGCTACACCTCGCTGGACCTGAACGTGAAGTTCCTGCGTCCGGTCACCGTGGACTCGGGGGTCCTGCGCTGCGAGGGCACCGTCCTGCAGCGCGGCCGCCGCACCGCGCTGGCCGAGGCGAAGCTGGTCGACGCGCGGTCCCGGCTGGTCGCCCACGCCACCTCCAGCTGCCTCCTGCTTCCCCTCGACTCCCCCACACCCTGACCACCCACCCGCGATCTTGGGTCGCCGCCCCTGCCACGCGCGGCATGCGACCCCGGCCGGGGCGCCGCGTGCAGGATCGCCGGAAAGCC
>NZ_QGSW01000033.1:0-5241 GCF_003176715.1 Micromonospora sp. S4605 | reverse complement strand
GGGGTGGGGGCGGGAGTGCGGCGGCGGGTGCGGACGGCGGCGGCGAGCTGGTCGAGGACCTCGGCGCTGGTGTCCCAGCCCATGCAGGCGTCGGTGACCGACTGCCCGTAGGTCAGCTCCCGGGTGGGGTCGAGGTCCTGCCGGCCGGGGAGCAGGAAGCTCTCCAGCATGATCCCGACGATGCCGCGCTGACCGGCGGCGAGCTGGCCGGCCACGTCCGCGGCCACCGTGGGCTGGTTGCGGTGGTCCTTGCCGCTGTTGGCGTGGCTGGCGTCCACCACCACGCGCTCGGGCAGCCCGGCCGCCCGGAGCAGCTCCAGCGCCCCGGCCACCGACTCCGCGTCGTAGTTGGGCCGGCCACCACCGCCGCGCAGCACCAGGTGCCCGTCGGCGTTGCCCCGGGTGTGCATGATCGCCGGGGTGCCGGAGACGTCGATGCCGGGGAAGACGTGCGGCACCCCGGCGGCGCGGATGGCGTCCACCGCGGTGGCGATGCTGCCGTCCGGCCGGTTCTTCATCCCGATCGGCATCGACAGCCCGGAGGCGAGCTGCCGGTGCACCTGGCTCTCCACCGTGCGGGCGCCGATCGCGCCCCAGGCCACCGTGTCGGCGATGTACTGCGGGGTGATCGGGTCGAGGAACTCGCAACCCACCGGCAGACCCAGTCGCAGCACGTCGAGCAGCAGCGCCCGGGCGGTGCGCAGCCCGGTGTTGACGTCGCCCGAGCCGTCCAGCCCCGGATCGTTGATCAGGCCCTTCCAGCCCACCGTTGAGCGCGGCTTCTCGAAGTAGACCCGCATCACCACCAGCAGGTCGTCGGCGAGGCGGTCGGCCGCGACCCGGAGCCGGCGCGCGTAGTCCAGGGCGGCGGCCGGGTCGTGCACCGAGCACGGGCCGACCACCACCAGCAGGCGGTCGTCCGCGCGGTCCAGCACCCGACCGACCGCGCGGCGGCCGGCCAGCACGGCCGAGGCGAGCGTGTCGTCCAGGGGCAGCTCGTGGTGCAGCAGGGCCGGGGTGGTCAACGGCACGACGCGGTCGATCCGCTGATCGCTGACCCGATCGGTCTCCGGGGTCGTCACGGTGGGCATCCTTCCGCCGACCGCGCCCGGTGCCGGTGCCCGGGGTCGAGCCGGCTGCTCGCATGCGAAAGGGCAGGAACACAGTGCTCCTGCCCGGCCGGCTCGTGGTGCGGTGACGTCAGATCATGGTGAAGTCACCGGCTGGCGAGCCGGCTGCCTAAACCATCGATACGACCGCGTCACGCCGGCAAGCCTACCCGACGCGACCGTCGGTGGCACCAGGCTCGTCGCACCGTCACCGGCGTGGGGCGGGCCACCCGTGCCGTACCCGCCCGCCGCCCGTGACCGTCTCGACGGTGCGATCACCGGGCGTGCCCGGTACACGCCCGGGGTATGGGATCGGCATGACGCACGAGCAGAGCGACCAGGAACGGGTCGAGTCCCGCGCCCACCTGCTGCCGGAGGAGGCCACCGTGGGTAGCGACGACCCGGTGGCGCAGGCGGACACCATCCTCGACGAGTCCGACGTCCGGGAGGAGGACCGCAACGCCGCCCCGGACACCGTCCTGGAACGGCGGACCTCGGATCAGACGGTGACGCCGAGCGAACCGCCGGACTGAACCCGGGCGCCGCGCGCCCGGCGCGAGCCGCGGTAGGTGTGCTCGCGTACCCAGGCCAGCGGCCCGGCCGCCCGCAGGCCGGCCGGCAGGTTGCCGATCGGGTCGAAGGCCAGCTCGGCGTCGGTCCGGGCGCTGAGCTGGTCGCCGAGCGCGACCTGGCCGACCGGCCGCCACGGCCCGACCGCCGACGCGACCGCGAGCACCAGTCGCGGCGCGTCCGCCCGGGTCGCCGCCGCCACGTCGGCCAGGCTCCGGCCCAGGTCCACCGATTCCGGGTCGGCCAGCGCGGCCAGCCAGATCCGCCGCCGGCCCACCCGGTAGGACATGATCGAGCTGTACGTGCCGGCGAACCGCCGCCGGGGCAGCGGCAGGTGGCGCAGCACCGGCGCCGCGCGGCTGGAGCTGACCAGCAGGTCGAACGGCCGCTCCTCGCCCCGGTGCATGCGTACCGCCAGGCCGAGCACGTCCGGCCAGCCGTCCGGGGTGGGTACGCCCCGGGAGAGCCGGACCGTGGCCGGGTAACGGCCGGGCCGGTCGAGCATCCCGACCCCGGTCGGCGGCCCGGCCACGCCCCAGATGGTGACCTCGCCGGTGAACGAGCGGCCGAGCGGATGCAGCAGGCGGGCGCGGCGGAGCCGGGTCAGGGCGGCGGCGGCCCGTTCCAGGGCGGCACCGGCCCGGGCGGAGGCGCCGGTCGGGACGGACATGCCCCTCCGGTACCCGGCGACCCGCTGTCGATACCTCCGGCGTACGGCGTGTGAGGTTGACGCCCGCGAGATCGGATAGCGTCGAGCCATGCCCGACAGCGGTTACCCCTGGCCCATCGAGACGACCCGACTGGACAACGGCCTGCGCGTGGTGGTGAGCGAGGACCGCACCGCCCCCGCGGTCGCGGTGAACCTCTGGTACGACGTCGGCTCCCGGCACGAACCGGAGGGGCAGACCGGCTTCGCCCACCTCTTCGAGCACCTGATGTTCGAGGGCTCGATCAACGTGGCGAAGACCGAGCACATGAAGCTGGTGCAGGGTTCGGGCGGCTCGCTGAACGCCACCACCAACCCGGACCGCACCAACTACTTCGAGACGGTCCCGGCCGAGCACCTGGAACTGGCGCTCTGGCTGGAGGCCGACCGGATGGGCGGCCTGGTGCCGGCGCTGACCCAGGAGACCCTGGACAACCAGCGCGACGTGGTGAAGAACGAGCGGCGGCAACGCTACGAGAACGTCCCGTACGGCGACGCCTGGCTGCGGCTGCTGCCCCTGCTCTATCCGCCCGGGCATCCGTACCACCACGCCACGATCGGTTCGATGGCCGACCTGAACGCCGCCGACCTGGCCACCTTCCAGGCCTTCCACCGCACCTACTACGCGCCGAACAACGCGGTGCTCACGGTGGTCGGCGACGCCTCGGCCGCCGAGGTCTTCGCGCTGGCCGACAAGTACTTCGGCGCCATCCCGGCCCGGGCCGACATCCCGTCCGCGCCGGACGGGCGGATCGTCCCGGCCACCGGCCGGCCCGCCGTCGAGACGGTCACCGGCGACGTGCCCGCGCCCCGGGTGTACGTGGCCCACCGCACCTACCCCTTCGGCAGCCCCGGCTACGACGTGCTCACCGTGCTCGCCACCGTCCTCGGCAGCGGCCGGGGCAGCCGGCTCTACCAGCGGCTCGCCGACGGCGAGCGGATCGCCCAGCCGGACCTGGTCGGGGCGTACGGGGTGGACCTGGCGCACGCTCCGGCACCGTTGATCGCCACCGCTACCGCCCGCCCCGGGGTGACCGGCGAGCGGTTGGCCGCCGGTCTGGCCGAGGTGATCGACGAACTGGCCACCGTGCCGGTCACCGCCACCGAGCTGGAGCGGGCCAAGGCGCTGCTCACCACCGCCTGGTGGCGGCAGATGTCCACCGTGGACGGACGGGCGGACACGCTGGGCCGCTACGCCACCCAGTTCGGCGACCCGGCGAAGGCCGGCGAGCGGCTGCCGGCCTGGCTCGCGGTGACCGCCGAGCAGATCGCCGAGGCCGCCGCCGAGGTGCTCGGCGCCGCCGACCGGGTGACCCTGACCTACCTGCCCGAGGAGACGTCATGACGCTGATCGCCCACCGTCCCGGCCCGGGCGCCGCCCGCCCGTACCGGTTCCCGCCGGTGGTCCGCCGCGCCGTGGCCGGCGGTCAGGTCGTCGCCGCGCACCTGCCCGGGCAGAACCTCGCCGTCGCCCTGCTGCTGCTCGACGCCGGCGCGGCGCGCGAACCGGTCGGCAAGGAGGGGCTCGCCGGGGTGCTGGCCAAGGCCCTGGAGGAGGGCACCGCGCAGCGCGACGCCACGGCGTACGCGCTGGCGATCGAGGCCCTCGGCACCGAGTTGGTGACCGGGCTGGACTGGGACTCCTTCCAGGTCAGCGTGCAGGTGCCGGTGGACCGGCTGAGCGCCGCCGTGGAACTGCTCGCCGAGGCGGTGCGGACGCCCCGGCTCGACCCGACCGACGTGCGCCGGGTCCGCGACGACGAGGCGACCGCGCTGCGGATGGACTGGGCCAACCCGGGCCCGCGCGCCGACAAGGCGCTGCGCGCCGACCTGTTCGGTGCCGAGAACCGCTGGGGCCGCCCGATGTACGGCGACCCGAACTCGGTCGCCGCGCTCGACCCGGAGGACGTCACTGTCTTCCACTCCGAGTGGTTCATCCGGCCCGGCACGCTGATCGTGGTCGGCGACCTCGACCGGCTCGACCTGGACGCGCTCGGCGCCACCGCGTTCGCCGGCGCGGGTGGCGGACCGGTCGACCGGGGCGGACCGATCCAGGTGCCGTTCCGGGAGGGCCGGCGGATCATCCTCGTGGACCGGCCCGGCTCGGTGCAGTCCACGCTGCGGCTGGGGCACCCGTCGCCGCACCGCGCCCACCCCGACCACGTGCCGATGACGCTCGCCGGCACGGTGCTCGGTGGGGCGTTCACCTCCCGGCTCAACCACCTGATCCGCGAGGTACGCGGCTACACGTACGGCATCCGGGGCGACTTCGCCTCGTCCCGCCGGTTCGGCCGGTTCGCTGTCAACTCCGGGGTGCAGACCGCGGTGACCGCGCCCGCCCTGGTCGAGGCGGTCGGCGAGATCACCCGTACCCAGGCCGGCGGGGTGACCGAGGACGAGTTGGCGGTGGCCCGCTCCTGGCGGGCCGGCCAGCTCTCGGTCGAACTGCAGAGCCCGCGGGCGATCGCCTCCGCGCTGACCACGCTGGTGGTGCACGACCTGCCGGACGACTACCACGCCCGGCTGCGGGAGTCGCTGCTCGCCGCCGACGTCGATCAGGTCTCCGCCGCGGCGGCGGCGCACCTGCGCCCGGAGTCGCTCACCCTGGTGGTGGAGGGGGACGCGGCGGTCATCCGGGACGAACTGGTGGCCACCGGGCTCGGCGAGGTGGTCTCCGCGACGCCATGACCCTGCCTGCCCGCGCCGCACCAGGCTCCCCTTGATCCACCCGGTGTGCGGGACATGGGGGTGGCGGTCGGCGGCGGATGGCCCGGTTTGCGGGATACCGAGTGGATCAAGCCGGTTGTGATGTGGGTCGCTGGTGGGGCCGGCGGGATGGCGGGTCAGCGGGGGTGC
>NZ_QGSW01000155.1:0-5246 GCF_003176715.1 Micromonospora sp. S4605 | reverse complement strand
GGGCGGGCCGGCCCACCCACCCCGGCACGCGTCGCCGGCCCGCCCATCGGGGCAGGCGTCGTTGGGCGGCGTGCCGGGTCAGGCGTCGCCGGACGGCCCGTCGGGTCAGGCGTCGCCGGCCCGCTCGTCGGGTCAGGCGTTGGCGGGGCGGCCTGGCCCGGCGGTGGACCACCGCGACGAGGTCGTGCCCGCCGAGGGCGGACGCCACGTTGGGCCGGCCGGCGGCGACCGGCAGACGACGGAGGAGGACAGGTGGAACTGACGGTGAACGGCGCCGGGCGGACCGTGCCCGGCGGTGCCACGGTGGCCGACCTCGTCCACGAGGTCACCCCGCAGCGGCGCGGCGTGGCGGTGGCGGTCAACGGCGAGGTGGTGCCGCGCAGCGGCTGGCCGGCGACGGTGCTGCGCGACGGCGACCGGGTCGAGGTGCTCAGCGCCGCCCAGGGCGGGTGAGCGTGGTGACCTTCGAACTGGGCGGCGTCCCCTTCACCTCCCGGTTGATCCTGGGCACCGGCGGCGCGGCCAACCTGCACGTGCTGGAGCAGGCGATCCGGGCGTCCGGCACCGAGCTGGTCACCGTGGCGCTGCGCCGGGTGGACACCACCCCCGCCGGGTCGGGCGGGCTGCTGGAGCTGCTCGACCGGCGCGGGGTGCGGCTGCTGCCGAACACCGCCGGCTGCTACACCGCCGGCGAGGCGGTCAAGGTGGCGCACCTGGCCCGGGACGCGTTCGAGACCGACTGGGTCAAGCTGGAGGTGATCGGCGACGAGCGCACCCTGCTGCCGGACGGCGTCGAGCTGCTCCGCGCCGCCGAGGAACTGGTCGCCGACGGGTTCACCGTGCTGCCGTACACCAGCGACGACCCGGTGCTGGCGCGCCGGCTGGCCGACGTGGGCTGCGCGGCGGTGATGCCGGCCGGCGCGCCGATCGGCTCCGGGCTGGGGGTGTCCAACCCGCACCACATCCGGCTGATCCGGCAGAGCGTTGACGTGCCGGTGATCCTGGACGCCGGCATCGGCACCGCCTCCGACGCCGCGCTGGCCATGGAACTCGGCTGCGACGCGGTGCTGCTGGCCAGCGCGGTGACCCGGGCTGCCGACCCGGTGGCGATGGCCACCGCGATGCGGTTCGCCGTCGAGGCCGGCCGGTTGGCGTACGGCGCGGGCCGGATCGCCCGCCGCTTCCACGCCCTCGCCTCCACTTCCGACGAGGGAAGGCCCGACCTGTGACCGCGCCGCCCAAGCCGGCCGCTGGTTCATCCAAGGCGGATCTTGGAAAGAAGCGGCCCCTGGAGGGGGCGGATTCCTCCAAGATCTCGTCGGGCGGCGCCCGGGTGCCCGACGGGGTGGTCCTGATGACCGATCGGCGGGTGGCGCGGCGGCCGCTGGTCGAGGTGGTGGCCGGGGCGGTGGCCGGGGGAGTGCGCTGGGTGGTGCTGCGGGAGAAGGACCTGCCCCGCGCCGAGCGCGCCGCCCTCGCCACCGACCTGCGGGCCGTCCTCGACGAAGCCGGCGGCACCCTGGTCGTCGCCGGCCCCGACCCGCTCGACGGCGACGCCGTGCACCTGCCGTCCGCCGGCCCGTACCCGCCACCCCGGCTGGGCCTGGTCGGCCGCTCCTGCCACGACCGGGCCGAGCTGGCCAGACTCAGCACAGAGGACTACGCCACCCTCTCGCCCGTCTTTCCCACCAGCACCAAACCCGGCTACGGCCCACCCCTGCGCCCCCGCGGACTCGCCAAGCTGATCGCGGCCAGCCCGGTACCCGTCCTGGCCCTCGGCGGCATCGCCACCCCGGGCCACGTCCACGCCTGCATGGAGGCCGGTGCGGCGGGAGTCGCCGTCCTCGGCGCCGTCATGCGTGCCGACGACCCCACCGAAACCGCCGCCACCCTGACCAGAGCCTTCCAGGAGGCGACCGCCCCACCGACCAGACCCGCCGAAGCGGCGGTCACGCGGGTGCCGCCCAGCCGGCAGGGGCGCGCGGAGGCCGCCACGACCGGTCGACGCAGCCGGCACGAACGTGCGGAGGTCTCCGGTACGGGGCTGCGGCCGACCGTGCCCACGGAGGGACCAAACCCGACCGCCCGGAGTGGGCACGGTCGGCCGCAGCCCTCAACGGCGACCACGACGAGCACCAACGGCCAGCCGCAGCCGTCGACGACCCGCGAGCGGCGAGACACGGAAGAGGAACGATGACCCCCACCACCGTGCTCACCGTCGCCGGCTCCGACTCCGGGGGCGGTGCCGGCATCCAGGCCGACCTCAAGGTCTTCGCCGCCCTCGGCGCGTACGGGACCAGCGTGCTCACCGCGGTCACCGCGCAGAACACCCGGGGCGTCGACGCCGTCCTGCCGCTGCCGCCGCGCACCGTCACCGACCAGTTGGAGAGCGTGCTGGTCGACTTCGACGTGCGGGCTGTCAAGACCGGAATGCTCGGCAGCCCTGCGGTCGCCGACGCGGTCGCGGAAGCGGCCCGGGCCGGCCGGCTGCCGCACCTGGTCGTCGACCCGGTGCTGGTCGCGACCAGTGGACACGCGCTCGGCGTGGTCGCCGCCGTCGAGCGGCTGCTGCCGTACGCCGAGGTGGCGACGCCGAACTGCGCGGAGGCCGCGGCCATCACCGGACGCCCGGTGACCACGGTCGAGGAGATGGTGGCCGCCGCCGAGGCGCTCGCCGCGGGCGGGCCGGCGCACGTGGTGGTGACCGGCGGCGACGTGGACGCCGACGGCGAGGCGGTCGACGTGCTGCACGGCGGCGGGGTGACCACGCTGCTGCGGGCGCCGCGGGTGGCCACCCGGCACAACCACGGCACCGGCTGCTCGTTCTCGGCGGCCATCGCGGTCCGGCTGGCGCTCGGCGACCCGGTGCCGGCGGCAGTGCGGGCGGCGAAGGAGTACGTGACCCGCGGGCTGTCCGGCGCGCGGGACTGGACGTTGGGAGCGGGACGCGGCCCGCTGGACCATTTCGGCTGGTCCGCTTGATCACCAGGGAGGCTGTCATGCAGGCACGTCGCAAGGTGTACGTGGAGGGGTCCCGGCCGGATGTGCGGGTGCCGTTCGCGGAGGTGGACCTGACCGGGGACAACCCGCCGGTGCGGCTCTACGACACCTCGGGGCCGGGCGCCGATCCGGAGGTGGGGCTGCCGCCGCTGCGCGGCCCGTGGATCGCCGAGCGCGGGGACGTCGCCCCGGTGCGGGGTGCCGGTACCCCGCTGGCCGGGGTGGCCGGGAAGCGGCCCACGCAGCTCGCGTACGCCCGGGCCGGGATGGTCACGCCGGAGATGGAGTTCGTGGCGATCCGGGAGGGGATGACGCCGGAGTTCGTCCGGGACGAGATCGCGGCCGGGCGGGCGGTGCTGCCGCTCAACGTCAACCACCCGGAGTGCGAGCCGGCCATCATCGGCAAGGCGTTCCTGGTGAAGGTGAACGCGAACATCGGCACCTCCGCGGTCACCTCGTCGGTGGCCGAGGAGGTGGAGAAGCTGACCTGGGCGACCCGGTGGGGCGCGGACACGGTGATGGACCTGTCGACCGGCAAGCGGATCCACGAGACCCGCGAGGCGATCGTGCGGAACTCGCCGGTGCCGATCGGCACCGTGCCGATCTACCAGGCGCTGGAGAAGGTCGGCGGCGACCCGGTGAAGCTGAGCTGGGAGGTGTTCCGGGACACCGTCGTCGAGCAGGCCGAGCAGGGCGTGGACTACATGACCGTGCACGCCGGGGTGCTGCTGCCGTACGTGCCGATGGCGGTGGACCGGGTGACCGGGATCGTGTCCCGGGGCGGCTCGATCATGGCGGCCTGGTGCCTGGCGCACCACGAGGAGAACTTCCTCTACACCAACTTCCGGGAGCTGTGCGAGATCCTGGCCCGCTACGACGTGACGTTCTCGCTGGGTGACGGGCTCCGCCCCGGGTCCATCGCGGACGCCAACGACGAGGCGCAGTTCGCCGAGCTGAGGACGCTCGGCGAGCTGACCCGGATCGCCTGGGAGTACGACGTGCAGGTGATGATCGAGGGCCCCGGGCACGTGCCGATGCACAAGATCAAGGAGAACGTGGACCTCCAGCAGGAGTGGTGCCACGAGGCCCCGTTCTACACGCTCGGTCCGCTGACCACCGACATCGCCCCCGCGTACGACCACATCACCTCCGCTATCGGCGCGGCGATGATCGGCATGTTCGGCACCGCCATGCTCTGTTACGTGACGCCTAAGGAGCACCTCGGGCTGCCGGACCGGGACGACGTGAAGGCCGGCGTGATCGCGTACAAGATCGCGGCGCACGCGGCCGACCTGGCCAAGGGGCACCCCGGGGCACAGGCCTGGGACGACGCGCTGTCCAAGGCGCGGTTCGAGTTCCGCTGGGAGGACCAGTTCAACCTCTCGCTGGACCCGGAGACCGCGCGGTCGTACCACGACGCGACGCTGCCGGCTGAGCCGGCGAAGACGGCGCACTTCTGCTCGATGTGCGGCCCGAAGTTCTGCTCCATGAAGATCACCCAGGAGCTGAAGGAGTACGCGGCCCGCGGCATGAAGGACAAGTCGGCGGAGTTCGTCTCCTCGGGCGGCCGGGTCTACCTGCCGCTGGCCTGATCCCGCCCCGGCGGAAGCCGGCCGTGGTCGGCGCGGACAGCTCGGAGACCGACGGCGGGTGTGACCTGTCTTGTGGGTGCAGTTGTTGTCCCTCCAATGACAACAACTGCACCCAGAAGACTCAGTCGCGGTGGTGACGGCCGCTGGAGCGCAGCGAGCGGCGGCCACTCTCCTGCTCGGGCTCGTTGTCCGCCAGCGGGCGGCCCAGCCCGGCCACCCAGTCGACGTACTCCTCGTCCTGCGCCGCCAGCGGCTCCGCCTCGGCCTCGCCGGAGCCGCCCTCGTCGGTGGTCCGGGCACGGTTGCGCCGGAACAGCCCGAGCCGGCCGCGGAGCCGCCCGCCGTTCTGCTCGCCCGCGCCGGCCGCCGCGCCACCGGTCGGCGCGTCCTCGCCGTCGGCCGGTCCCGACGGCGCGGCCTCCGCGGGCGCCGTCGGGCCGGCGCGCCGGGCGGTGGCGAGGGCCTCCCAGCTCGCGGCCCGCTCCAGGTCGGGCAGGGGAGCGCGGTGCCGGGGCCGGTGTCCGCTGGTTTCCTCGGGTACGGCCGGTCCGGTCGCCTCGTCCCGCGCGGCGGGGGTGGGCCGGCCCGGCGCCGACCACGCCGGTGCGACCGGCCAGGTGGACCGCGGCGCGGCCGGCCGGTCGGCCGTGGGCG
>NZ_QGSW01000355.1:0-5349 GCF_003176715.1 Micromonospora sp. S4605 | reverse complement strand
CGGATGGTGTGTGGTTGTTCTTTGAGAACTCAACAGGGTGCTTGATAAGCCAGTGCCAATTTGATTTATACCCCGGACTGGCTGACTCTTCTTCGGGGGGGTTGGTTGGTTGGGATTCCTTTGGCAACACTTTTGTTGCCGGGAGATTGCTGTTCGACAAGTTTTTGTTGGAGAGTTTGATCCTGGCTCAGGACGAACGCTGGCGGCGTGCTTAACACATGCAAGTCGAGCGGAAAGGCCCTTCGGGGTACTCGAGCGGCGAACGGGTGAGTAACACGTGAGCAACCTGCCCTAGGCTTTGGGATAACCCCGGGAAACCGGGGCTAATACCGAATAGGACTGCTGGTCGCATGACTGGTGGTGGAAAGTTTTTCGGCCTGGGATGGGCTCGCGGCCTATCAGCTTGTTGGTGGGGTGATGGCCTACCAAGGCGACGACGGGTAGCCGGCCTGAGAGGGCGACCGGCCACACTGGGACTGAGACACGGCCCAGACTCCTACGGGAGGCAGCAGTGGGGAATATTGCACAATGGGCGGAAGCCTGATGCAGCGACGCCGCGTGAGGGATGACGGCCTTCGGGTTGTAAACCTCTTTCAGCAGGGACGAAGCGTGAGTGACGGTACCTGCAGAAGAAGCGCCGGCCAACTACGTGCCAGCAGCCGCGGTAAGACGTAGGGCGCGAGCGTTGTCCGGATTTATTGGGCGTAAAGAGCTCGTAGGCGGCTTGTCGCGTCGACCGTGAAAACTTGGGGCTCAACCCCAAGCCTGCGGTCGATACGGGCAGGCTAGAGTTCGGTAGGGGAGACTGGAATTCCTGGTGTAGCGGTGAAATGCGCAGATATCAGGAGGAACACCGGTGGCGAAGGCGGGTCTCTGGGCCGATACTGACGCTGAGGAGCGAAAGCGTGGGGAGCGAACAGGATTAGATACCCTGGTAGTCCACGCTGTAAACGTTGGGCGCTAGGTGTGGGGGGCCTCTCCGGTTCCCTGTGCCGCAGCTAACGCATTAAGCGCCCCGCCTGGGGAGTACGGCCGCAAGGCTAAAACTCAAAGGAATTGACGGGGGCCCGCACAAGCGGCGGAGCATGCGGATTAATTCGATGCAACGCGAAGAACCTTACCTGGGTTTGACATGGCCGCAAAACCGGCAGAGATGTCGGGTCCTTCGGGGGCGGTCACAGGTGGTGCATGGCTGTCGTCAGCTCGTGTCGTGAGATGTTGGGTTAAGTCCCGCAACGAGCGCAACCCTCGTTCGATGTTGCCAGCGCGTTATGGCGGGGACTCATCGAAGACTGCCGGGGTCAACTCGGAGGAAGGTGGGGATGACGTCAAGTCATCATGCCCCTTATGTCCAGGGCTTCACGCATGCTACAATGGCCGGTACAATGGGCTGCGATACCGTGAGGTGGAGCGAATCCCAAAAAGCCGGTCTCAGTTCGGATCGGGGTCTGCAACTCGACCCCGTGAAGTCGGAGTCGCTAGTAATCGCAGATCAGCAACGCTGCGGTGAATACGTTCCCGGGCCTTGTACACACCGCCCGTCACGTCACGAAAGTCGGCAACACCCGAAGCCGGTGGCCCAACCCCTTGTGGGAGGGAGCCGTCGAAGGTGGGGCTGGCGATTGGGACGAAGTCGTAACAAGGTAGCCGTACCGGAAGGTGCGGCTGGATCACCTCCTTTCTAAGGAGCACCATCCGGCGAAAGTCGGTATGGAGCCCGCGGCCCGCGAATGTCGGGTCGGGGTGCTCAATGGCGGAGACACTGGCGAGTTCGGTTCTGGCAACGGCCATCGTGATCTAGTACGACCAGCGTGCTGGTAGGGAACGGTCTGGTGGTGCGGCTGGAGCGGAATGTTTAGCACCCTGTTGGGTCCTGAAAGAACAACCCGTGGGTTGTCCTTTCGGAATCATGTGCCAGGCATGGCCTGGTGTGGCATACCGCCGGCGGTTGTCGGGTTTGGTGTCGCACTGTGGGGTTGTGGGTTGGTCGTTTGTTGAGAATTGCACAGTGGACGCGAGCATCTTTGTGGT
Source organism: Micromonospora sp. S4605 (assembly GCF_003176715.1). Lineage (NCBI taxonomy): Bacteria > Bacillati > Actinomycetota > Actinomycetes > Micromonosporales > Micromonosporaceae > Micromonospora > Micromonospora sp. S4605. The sequence continues at coordinate 3,318 of NZ_QGSW01000355.1, read as the reverse complement.
CAAGTTGTCAAGGGCGAACGGTGGATGCCTTGGCACCAGGAGCCGATGAAGGACGTGGGAGGCCGCGATAGGCCTGGGGGAGCTGTCAACCGAGCTGTGATCCCAGGGTGTCCGAATGGGGAAACCTGGCTGGAGTCATGTCCAGTCACCCGCACCTGAACACATAGGGTGTGTGGGGGGAACGCGGGGAAGTGAAACATCTCAGTACCCGTAGGAAGAGAAAACAAAGAGTGATTCCGTGAGTAGTGGCGAGCGAAAGCGGATGGAGGCTAAACCGGCTGCGTGTGATACCTGTCAGGGGTTGCGTGGTCGGGGTTGTGGGACCCTGCTACATGAGCTGACATGCACTCGAGGAGTTACAAAGTCAGTGGCTAGTCGAACAGTCTGGAAAGGCTGACCGTAGACGGTGATAGTCCGGTAGGTGAAAGTTGCTGATCTCCTGTGGGTGTTCCCGAGTAGCGGCGGACTCCTGAAATCTGCCGTGAATCTGCCAGGACCACCTGGTAAGCCTAAATACTTCCTGGTGACCGATAGCGGACGAGTACCGTGAGGGAATGGTGAAAAGTACCCCGGGAGGGGAGTGAAATAGTACCTGAAACCGTTCGCCTACAATCCGTCGGAGCCTTTCGGGGTGACGGCGTGCCTTTTGAAGAATGAGCCTGCGAGTTAGTGGCATGTGGCGAGGTTAACCCGTGTGGGGGAGCCGTAGCGAAAGCGAGTCTGAATAGGGCGATTCAGTCGCGTGTCCTAGACCCGAAGCGGAGTGATCTAGCCATGGGCAGGCTGAAGCGCGGGTAAGACCGCGTGGAGGGCCGAACCCACCAACGTTGAAAAGTTGGGGGATGACCTGTGGTTAGGGGTGAAAGGCCAATCAAACTCCGTGATAGCTGGTTCTCCCCGAAATGCATTTAGGTGCAGCGTCGCGTGTTTCTTGCCGGAGGTAGAGCACTGGATGGTCTAGGGGGCCCACAAGCTTACCGAAATCAGCCAAACTCCGAATGCCGGTAAGTGAGAGCGCGGCAGTGAGACTGCGGGGGATAAGCTTCGTAGTCGAGAGGGAAACAGCCCAGATCACCAGCTAAGGCCCCTAAGCGTGTGCTAAGTGGAAAAGGATGTGGGGTCGCATAGACAACCAGGAGGTTGGCTTAGAAGCAGCCACCCTTTAAAGAGTGCGTAATAGCTCACTGGTCAAGTGGTTCCGCGCCGACAATGTAGCGGGGCTCAAGTACACCGCCGAAGCTGTGGCACTCACACAATGACTTCGCGAAGTTCTTCGGAGCTTCGTGCAGGTGTGTGGGTGGGTAGGGGAGCGTCGTGCCGGGGGTGAAGCAGCCGAGTGATCGAGTTGTGGACGCGGCACGAGTGAGAATGCAGGCATGAGTAGCGAAAGAAGGGTGAGAAACCCTTCCGCCGGATGACCAAGGGTTCCAGGGCCAGGCTAATCCGCCCTGGGTGAGTCGGGACCTAAGGCGAGGCCGAGAGGCGTAGTCGATGGACAACGGGTTGATATTCCCGTACCCGCGAAAGAGCGACCCTGATGAACCTCGTTGTGCTAACCACCCAAACCGGCGGCGACCTTCGGGTCAATGTTGGGGAGCGTGGGAACCTGGCGGGTAGTAGTCAAGCGATGGGGTGACGCAGGAAGGTAGCTGATCCCGGCCGGTGGTTGTGCCGGGGTAAGCGTGTAGGCCGTGCTGTAGGCAAATCCGCAGCACATGTAGGCTGAGACGTGATGCCGAGCCGATTCAGGTGAAGTCAGTGATCCTATGCTGCCGAGAAAAGCCTCTAGCGAGTTCTGAGCGGCCCGTACCCCAAACCGACACAGGTGGTCAGGTAGAGAATACCGAGGCGATCGGGCGAACTGTGGTTAAGGAACTCGGCAAATTGCCCCCGTAACTTAGGGAGAAGGGGGGCCGGAGACGTGAAGCCCCGCGCGGGTGGAGCGTTGTATGGCCGCAGAGAGCAGGGGGAAGCGACTGTTTACTAAAAACACAGGTCCATGCGAAGAAGTAATTCGATGTATATGGACTGACGCCTGCCCGGTGCTGGAACGTTAAGGGGACCTGTTAGCTCTTCGGGGCGAAGCGGAGAACTTAAGCGCCAGTAAACGGCGGTGGTAACTATAACCATCCTAAGGTAGCGAAATTCCTTGTCGGGTAAGTTCCGACCTGCACGAATGGCGTAACGACTTCCCCACTGTCTCAACCACAGGCCCGGCGAAATTGCATTACGAGTAAAGATGCTCGTTACGCGCGGCAGGACGGAAAGACCCCGGGACCTTTACTATAGCTTGACATTGGTATCCGAATTAGCTTGTGTAGGATAGGTGGGAGCCGGTGAAGTCCATACGCCAGTATGGGTGGAGGCAATCTTGAAATACCACTCTGGTTGATTTGGGTATCTAACTTCGGACCGTGATCCGGTTCAGGGACAGTGTCTGGTGGGTAGTTTAACTGGGGCGGTTGCCTCCTAAAGGGTAACGGAGGCGCCCAAAGGTTCCCTCAGCCTGGTTGGCAATCAGGTGTTGAGTGCAAGTACACAAGGGAGCTTGACTGTGAGACTGACAGGTCGAGCAGGGACGAAAGTCGGGACTAGTGATCCGGCACTTGCGTGTGGAAGCGGTGTCGCTCAACGGATAAAAGGTACCCCGGGGATAACAGGCTGATCTTCCCCAAGAGTCCATATCGACGGGATGGTTTGGCACCTCGATGTCGGCTCGTCGCATCCTGGGGCTGTAGCAGGTCCCAAGGGTTGGGCTGTTCGCCCATTAAAGCGGTACGCGAGCTGGGTTTAGAACGTCGTGAGACAGTTCGGTCCCTATCCGCCGTGCGCGTAGGATACTTGAGAAGGGCTGTCCCTAGTACGAGAGGACCGGGACGGACGAACCTCTGGTGTGCCAGTTGTCCCGCCAGGGGCACGGCTGGTTAGCTACGTTCGGAAGGGATAACCGCTGAAAGCATCTAAGCGGGAAGCTCGCTTCAAGATGAGGTATCCCACCACCCTTTGGGTGGGTAAGGCCCCCAGCTAGACGACTGGGTTGATAGGCCGGAAATGTAAGCCCGGTAACGGGTTCAGTTGACCGGTACTAATAGGCCGAGGACTTGACAACAAGGCTGCTACGCGTCCACTGTGCAACTCACAGCAAACGAACAACAGACCACTGTGTGGTGTTGTTTGATATGTTGATAGAGTTACGGCGGTCATGGCGGAGGGGAAACGCCCGGTCACATTCCGAACCCGGAAGCTAAGCCCTCCAGCGCCGATGGTACTGCACTCGTGAGGGTGTGGGAGAGTAGGACACCGCCGGACAATCTTCCA
>NZ_QGSW01000420.1:0-5368 GCF_003176715.1 Micromonospora sp. S4605 | reverse complement strand
TTCGGCAGCAGGGCGAACCGGCTCCCGGTGCCCTGCTCTCGATCAGACGATCATGGTGCGAGGCGGGTGCGGGTGCGGGTGCTGGTGCCGCGCTGGGGTGGAGGACGACGAAGCGCCCGCCGGTGGGGCCGGCGGGCGCTTCGTCGTGCGGGGTGGGCAGGTCAGCCCTGGGGGGCGCTCATGGTGAGCTTGTTGATGGTGATCTCCTTTTTCGGGTGACCACCGCCGGCCTGCTGGGCGAACGCCTTGTCGTCGCCGGCCGCCGCGACCTGCTTGACGATGTCCATGCCACCGGTGATGGTGCCGAGCACCGTGTAGTTCGGGTCCAGCGGCGAGTCGCCGTAGACGATGAAGAACTGGCTGCCCGTGCTGCCCGGCTGGCCGGAGTTGGCCATGGCGATGACGCCCTCCGGGTACGGCGGCCGCTTGTCGGTCGGCAGGTTCTCCTCGACGAGCCGGTAGCTCGGACCACCGGTGCCGTCGGTCTCCCGCCAGCCCTTGCCGGTCGCGCTCGGGTCACCGCACTGGAGCACCTTGATGCCCTCGGTCACCAGCCGGTGGCACTTGCTGTTGTCGAAGAAGTTCTTCTCGGCCAGGTGGGTGAAGCTGCCCGCCGTGCAGGGCACCGCGGCCCGGTCGATCTTGGCGGTGATCGGGCCCAGGTTGGTGTCGATCGTCATGGTCTGCACGCCGGTGTTCGACTGCTGCGCCCCCGGCAGCCCGACGTCCTTGATCTGCTTGGTCCGCTGGTCGGCGGGGACCTCGGTGAAGGCGCACTGGACGAAGCCGGCCTCCGGCGCCGCGGTGTTGTCGGTCTTGTCGTCGTCACCCAGGCTGGTGGCGAGCCAGACCGTCCCGGCGACCACCAGCAGCAGAGCCGCCGCGGCCCCCACGATCGCCTGCGTCTGCCGGCGCTTGCGGGCCCTCGCCGCGCGCTCGGCCATCTCCTTCTCGAGCCGGGCGCGGGCCGCCGCGCGCTGCCGCTCTCTGGTGGACGTCACGCCTGGATCCTCCTGGACTATGTCGGGGGCGGCCGGTGCCGCTGAGTGGTTGGGGCCGGGTCAGCCGGCGCTCGGGCTGGCCGACGGAGCGCCGGTCGCCGAGGACGTCGGTGTCGGCGCCGCCGTGGCCTGAGCCACCGGCTCGCCCACGGTGAGGCTCTGGATCACCACGTCGGTCTTCGGCTTGACCTTGGCTCCGCTCCCATTGTCCACGGTCTCCAGGGCACCGATCTTCTCCACCACGTCGATCCCACCGGTGACCCGGCCGATGATCGGGAACTTCGGGTCGGTGGTCTGGTAGTCCTTGAAGAAGATCAGGAACTGGCTGCCGTTGGCGCCCGGCGGGTTGGCGATCATCGCGACCGTGCCCTTCGGGTACGCCGGGGGCTGGTCCGGCGCGGGGCTGGCCGACGGGGACGCGGACGGGGCGGCGGGCACGTTCTCGTTGTAGAAGGAGTAGGTCGGCCCGCCCAGACCGGTGCCGCTGGGGTCACCGCAGCGCAGCGCGCCCTCGGCGGTGATCTCGTGGCACTTGGTGTTGTCGTAGAACGACCGGCTGGCCAGGTGCGCCATGCTGGCCCCGCCGCACGGCGCGGTGGCCAGGTCGAGTTCGACCGTGATCGGCGCGCCCTGGTTGGTGGTGATCGTCATCGCCCGGACGCCGTCGGTGGGCAGGCCGGTGGTCGCCGGGGTGCCCACGTCCTTGAGGTTGGTGTTGGCCGTGGCGTCCTGCGGGGTCCAGAGGCAGATCTCCTCGGCGGCGGTGTTCTGCTTCCCGTCGTCGTCGAATGCGCCCAGCGCCCAGGCTGTGCCGGCCACGATCAGCAGCAGGACGACGGCGGCGCCCACCCCGGCCTGGATCTGCCGGCGGCGCCGGGCCCGGGCGGCCCGGCGGGCCAACTGCCGGTCGAGCTTGGCCCGCGCCAGTTTGCGCTGCCGGTCCCTGCTGGAAGCCACCCGCGCTCCCCTTCCTCTACCCTGGTCGTCACCGGCGGACGGACGGCCCGCGCCCCGTCGGGCGGCACGTGCGCCGCGCCACACGCCCGCCAGAGTGTACGGCTACCGGCTGGGAATGTGGTGTACGAGGTCCAGGCTGCGCTTATCGGAGCGCATCACTGTGCCGTACGGGGCGGGCGGGGCGGATGCGCAGAACCGACTCGCGCCGCCGGTTAGGCTGCTCACAGGGACGCACAGCTCGACGGAAGGGGATCGCCAGTGCTGGTGGCCGGCTTTCCCGCGGACGCCTTCGGCACCAACTGCTACGTGGTCGCCGCCGCGCCCGGGGAACAGTGCGTGGTGGTCGACCCCGGGATCGGGGTGCTCGACCGGCTCGACGCGCTGCTTGCCGAGCACCGCCTGCACCCGGCCGCCGTGCTGCTCACCCACGGCCACCTGGACCACACCTTCTCGGTCGCGCCGGTGTGCGGCGCCCGCGGCGTCACCGCGTACGTGCACCCGGACGACCGGGAGATGCTCGCCGACCCGGCCAAGGGGCTCTCCACCGACCTCACCGCGCTGTTCGGCGGGCGGCTGCCCTACGCCGAGCCGGAGGACGTCGCCGAGCTGACCGACGGGCTCACCCTCGACCTCGCCGGGCTGAAGATCACCGTCGACCACGCACCGGGCCATACCGGCGGGTCGGTGCTGTTCCGGTTGCCGGGCGCCGGCTCGCCGTGGGAGGCGGACGAGGTCTGCCTCTCCGGGGACGTGCTGTTCGCCGGCTCCATCGGCCGCACCGACCTGCCGGGTGGCGACCTGCCGACGATGCTCGCCAGCCTGCGGAGCAAGATCCTCCCGCTGGCCGACGACACCGTCGTCCTGCCCGGCCACGGCCCCGCGACCACCATCGGCCGCGAGCGCGCGAGCAACCCGTACCTCATCGAGGTGGCGGGCGCCGACGGCGCGCGACCGGCCGCTCCCAGCCGAGGCTGGTGACCCCCGCCCGCGCCGCGCGCGGGCCCACGACCTGACCGCGCGCCGCGCGGATCGCCAAGGAGTACGCATGAGTAAGCCCACGCCCATCTCCGGCTTCCCGGAGTGGTCGCCGCCGCAGCGGATGATCGAGCAGTACGTGCTGGACCGGATCCGCAGCACCTTCGAGCTGTACGGCTTCGCCCCGCTGGAGACCCGCGCGGTGGAGCCGCTGGAGCAGTTGCTGCGCAAGGGGGAGACCTCCAAGGAGGTCTACGTGATCCGCCGGTTGCAGGCCGACGCCGAGGGCCCGGCCGGTGACGACTCGCTCGGCCTGCACTTCGACCTGACGGTGCCGTTCGCCCGGTACGTGCTGGAGAACGCCGGCAAGCTGCAGTTCCCGTTCCGCCGCTACCAGATCCAGAAGGTGTGGCGGGGGGAGCGGCCGCAGGAGGGGCGCTACCGCGAGTTCCTCCAGGCCGACATCGACATCGTCGACCGGGACACCCTCGCGCCGCACCACGAGGCGGAGATGCCGCTGGTGGTCGGCGACGCGCTGCGCTCGCTGCCGATCCCGCCGGTGCGCATCCAGGTCAACAACCGCAAGATCTGCGAAGGCTTCTACCGGGGGGTGGGGATCACCGACCCGGAGGCGGCGCTGCGCGCGGTCGACAAGCTCGACAAGCTCGGCCCGGCGAAGGTCGCCGAACTGCTGGCCGAGACCGCCGGGGCGAGCGAGGCGCAGGCGAAGGCCGCCCTGGCGCTGGCCGAGATCTCCGCGCCGGACGCCTCCTTCGCCGACGCGGTGCGCGCCCTCGGGGTGACCGACCCGCTGCTCGACGAGGGCATCGAGGAACTCGTCCGGGTGGTGGAGACCGCCGGCGAGCACGCCCCCGGGCTCTGCGTGGCCGACCTGCGGATCGCCCGCGGTCTGGACTACTACACCGGCACGGTCTACGAGACGCAGCTGGTCGGCTACGAGCGGTTCGGCTCGATCTGCTCCGGCGGCCGGTACGACAACCTGGCCAGCGCCGGCACCGTCCGGTTCCCCGGGGTGGGCATCTCGATCGGGGTGACCCGGCTGCTCGGCCTGCTCTTCGGCGCCGGGGCGCTGACCGTCTCGCGGGACGTGCCGACCTGCGTCCTGGTGGCGGTGACCAGCGAGGAGCAGCGCGGGGCGAGCAACCGGGTGGCCGAAGCGCTGCGGTCGCGGGGGGTGCCCACCGAGGTGTCGCCGAGTGCGGCGAAGTTCGGCAAGCAGATCCGCCACGCCGAGCGGCGTGGCATCCCGTACGTCTGGTTCCCCGGGGCCGAGCAGGACGAGGTGAAGGACATCCGCTCCGGTGCGCAGGTGCCCGCCGAGGCCGGTGTCTGGATGCCTCCGGAGGTGGACCTGAAGCCGCTGGTGGGCTGACTCGCCGGCGGTCCGGCTGGGACGGGACTGGCGCGGACGGACGATCGGACCTACGGTGGCGTAAGTTACGCCACCGTAGGGAGATCCTTGTGACCGCACTGAGCCAGACCGCGCTGCTCGTCGAGCTGGAGCCGGTGGTCGAGCGCAACCTCGACCGGCACCTCTCGCTGGCGAAGGAGTGGTTCCCGCACGAGTACGTGCCGTGGAGCGAGGGACGCACCTTCGACGGCCCGCTGGGCGGCGAGCCGTGGTCCGCGGCCGACTCGACAGTCCCCGAGGTGGCCCGGACCGCGCTGATCGTCAACCTGCTCACCGAGGACAACCTGCCCTCGTACCACCACGAGATCGCCACCCTGTTCGGCCGGGACGGCGCCTGGGGCACCTGGGTGCACCGGTGGACGGCCGAGGAGGGGCGGCACGGCACGGCGATCCGGGACTACCTGACGGTGACCCGGGCGGTCGACCCGGTCGCCCTGGAGCGGGCCCGGATGGCGCACATGTCGGCGGGCTACGTCAACGCACACGACGACGAGGTGCTGCACTCGCTGGCGTACGTGTCGTTCCAGGAGCTGGCCACCCGGATCTCGCACCGCAACACCGGCCGGGCCACCGGCGACCCGGTGTGCGAGGCGCTGCTGGCCCGGGTCGCCGCGGACGAGAACCTGCACATGGTCTTCTACCGCAACCTGCTGGCCGCCGCCTTCGAGCTGGCGCCCAGCCAGGCGATGCGGGCGGTGGCGGACGTGGTGGCCGACTTCCAGATGCCCGGCAACGGGATCGAGGGCTTCGCCCGCAAGTCGGTGGCGATCGCGCTCGCCGGCATCTACGACCTGCGCCAGCACCGGGACGAGGTGCTGGTGCCGGTGCTGCGGCAGTGGGACGTCTGGAACGTCACCGGCCTGGACGGCGACGGTGAGGCCGCCCGCGACGAGCTGGCCCGCCAGCTCGACGACCTGGAGCGCGCCGCCGCCCGGTTCGAGGACAAGCGCGACGCCCGCCGGGCCCGACTGGCCGCCGCCGGCTGACCGCCCCGCCCCCTCCC
>NZ_QGSW01000428.1:0-5399 GCF_003176715.1 Micromonospora sp. S4605 | reverse complement strand
CGCGTGCACGGCGACGTACCGGGTCACCGGGCAGTGGGCCGGCGGTTTCCAGGGTGAGGTGCAGGTGACCAACGGCGGGTCGCCGATCAGTGGCTGGTCGGTGACCTGGACGTACGCCGACGGCCAGCAGGTCAGCTCGGCGTGGAACGCCACGGTCAGCACCAGCGGAAACCGGATCGTCGCGCGCAACGTCGGATACAACGGCAGCCTCGGCGCCGGGGCGAGCACCACCTTCGGCTTCCTCGGCTCGTGGAACGGCAGCAGCAACACCGCACCGCTGCTCACCTGCACGACGGGCAGCTGATCCCCGGCCGGGGCCGCGTCCCCCTGCCTCCGGACGCGGCCCCGGCCGGCCACCACCGCGGTGCCGCCGGGTTCGAGCAGGAGGCGCGTCGCCACCGCCGCGTCCTGTCGGGCCGGCGCCCGGCGCCCGGCGTGCGACGCGGACCTTCGGGCGCCTGCCCGGTCACTGTCGAGCTGCCCCACCGGTGAGACCACCCGCAGCAAGCCGACGATGAGACCACCCACAGGAAGCCAGCGGTGACACCACCCGCAGCAGCCGGCGGTGACGCCACCCAGGAGTCACGACGCCGGCGGTGGGTGGCCGCCCCATCGGTGAGGGCAGCTCGACAGGACCGGCGTAGGAACGCCGCCGCCCGCCGGATCGACGCCCGACCTCGACGCCCCGCGCGACGCCCGACGCACGCCGGGTCCGTCCGGCGTCTCGGCGGCCGGGGCCCGGCGGGGCACGGCGGGGCGTCGGGACGGCGGGACGGCGGGACGTCAGACCAGGCAGTTGACGATGTCGGCGATGGACCGGCGGCGACCGGTGAAGAACGGGATCTCCTCCCGGACGTGCCGGCGGGCCCCCGAGGCGCGCAGGTCGCGCATCAGGTCGACGATCCGGTGCAGCTCGTCGCCCTCGAAGGCGAGCATCCACTCGTAGTCGCCGAGGGCGAACGAGGCGACCGTGTTGGCCCGCACGTCCGGGTAGCCGCGCGCCAGTCGGCCATGCTCGGCGAGCAGTTCCCGCCGCTCCGCGTCCGGCAGCAGGTACCACTCGTACGAGCGCACGAACGGGTAGACGCACACGTAGCGGCGGGCCTCCTCGCCGGCCAGGAACGCCGGGATGTGGCTCTTGTTGAACTCGGCCGGCCGGTGCAGCGCCATCTGCGACCAGACCGGGGTGAGCGCGCGGCCCAGCGTGGTCCGGCGGAACCGCAGGTACGCGTCCTGGAGCGCGTCGCTGGACTCGGCGTGCCACCAGATCATCAGGTCCGCGTCGGCGCGCAGTCCGGCCACGTCGTACGTGCCGCGGATCACCACGTCCTTGCCGGCCAACTCCTCGAAGAGCGCCTCGACCTCGCCGGTGACGTTGTCCCGCAGCGACGGCAGCGGGCTGCTGGCCCGGAACACCGACCACATCGTGTAGCGGATGGTCGCGTTCAGCTCGCGCAGCCGGGCCGCGTTGGTCTGCTCGGTCATCTCGCCGATCCCTCCAGTGCTGTGATGATCTCGTCGGCCGCCGTCGCCCCGGAGCGCACGCAGACCGGGATGCCGACCCCGTCGTACGCGGCGCCGGCCAGCGCCAGGGTGGGGTGACCCACCCGCAGGGCCGCCCGGGCGGCGGCGACCCGGTCGGCGTGCCCGGGGGTGTACTGGGGCAGCGCACCGCCCCACCGCTGCACGTGCCCGTCCACCGGGGCGGGCAACGGAACGCCGAGCACCGCCGACAGCTCCCGGTGCACGGTCGCGGCCAGGTCCTCGTCCGTACGCTGCAGCGACGTCTCCTCGCCGTACCGGCCGACCGAGGCGCGGACCAGCGCCAGCCCGTCCGGCCGGCGCAGGTGCCCCCACTTGGTGGTGAAGAACGTGGACGCCTTGATCAGCAACCCCTCGGTGCTCGGCACCAGGAAGCCGGACAGCTCCGGCAGCTCCGGCTCGGGCAGCGCCAGGGTGACCAGCGCGACGCTGGCGTAGTCCAGCCCGCCGACGGTGTCCGCCAGCTCCGGCACGAGCCCGGCGAGCAGCCGGGCGGCCGGGCGGGCCGGCACGGCGAGCACCACCGCGTCGACCTCGACCTGCTCCGCGTCCCGGGTCGGGCCGACGGTCAGCCGCCAGCCGGCCGGCGTCGGGTGCAGCTCGCGGACGGCCGCGTTCCGGCGCAGCGTCGCGCCGCTGGCCCGGGCCGCCGCCTCGACCAGGGTGCCGAGCCCGCCGGCCAGGGTGCCGAAGACCGGGGCGCCGGGAGCGCGCGGCGCGGCGGCCTGCGCGGCCCGCACCGCGCCGACCAGGGTGTGCTCCACCCGGGCGGCGCGGGCCAGCGCGGGCATCGTGGTGACCAGCGACAGGTCGTCGGCCCGGCCGGCGTACACCCCGCCCAGCATCGGGTCGACCAGCCGGTCGACCACCTCGTCGCCGAACCGGGACCGGACCAGCGCGCCGACGCTGACGTCACCGTCCGGGCCGAGCAGCGGGCGGCCCTCGTCCCGGTCGGCCGCCGCGTCCGGCCGAGCCACCGTGGTCACCGTGGCCAGATCCCCCGGTACGCCGACCAGGGTGCCGCCCGGGATGGGCCGCAGCCGGCCGGCCAGGGCGAGCGCGGCCCGCCCGACCGTGGGGTGCACGATCCGGTCGGCCAGCCCGAGCCGGCGGACCAGGGCGACCGCGGCGGACTCGCCGCCGGCCGGGTCGCGCATCAGGAAGGACTCGGCGCCGAACTCCACCGGCTGGCCGGCCAGCTCGCCGGTGCGCAGCTTCCCGCCGAGCGCGCCGGACTGCTCGTACACGATGATCTCGGTGCCGTCCGGGGCGCGGTCGCGCAGCTGGACCGCGGCGGCCAGACCGGCGATCCCGCCGCCCACCACCGCCACCCGCCACGGCCGCGCCACCGGGCTCAGCTCCCGTCGGCCGGGCGTGCGGACAGCTCGTGCACCAGCGCGACCACCCGGGTCAGCACGTCGGGGTCGGTCTCCGGCAGCACGCCGTGGCCGAGGTTGAACACGTGCCCGGGGGCGGCTCGCCCCTCGGTCAGGATCCGCCGCACCTCGGCCTCGACCACCGGCCACGGGGAGAGCAGCACGGCCGGGTCGAGGTTGCCCTGCACGGCCTTGTCGGTGCCGATCCGCCGGGTCGCGGTGTCCAGCGGCGTACGCCAGTCGACGCCGACCACGTCCGCGCCGGCCTCGCCCATCGCGGTGAGCAGTTCGGCGGTGCCCACCCCGAAGTGGATCCGCGGCACGCCGGCGTCGGCCAGGCCGGAGAGCACCGCCGTCGAGTGCGGCAGCACGTAGCGGCGGTAGTCGGCCTCGGACAGCGCGCCGGCCCAGGAGTCGAAGAGCTGCACGGCGGAGACCCCGGCGTCCACCTGGACCCGCAGGAAGGCCAGGGTCACCTCGGCCAGCCGGGCGCAGAGCGCGTGCCACAGCTCCGGGTCGCCGTACATCAGCGCCTTGGTCTTCGCGTGGGTGCGCGACGGGCCGCCCTCGACCAGGTAGCTGGCCAGCGTGAAGGGCGCCCCGGCGAAGCCGATCAACGGGGTGTCGCCGAGCTCGGCGACCAGCAACCGGACCGCCTCGTCCACGTAGGAGACGTCGGCCCGGGTGATCGGGCGGATCCGCTCGACGTCGTCGGCGGTGCGCACCGGCTCGGCCACCACCGGCCCGGTGCCGGGCACGATGTCCAGGTCGACCCCGGCGGCGGCGACCGGCACCACGATGTCGCTGAACAGGATGGCGGCGTCCACCCGGTGCCGGCGCACCGGCTGGAGGGTGATCTCGGCCACCAGCTCGGGGCGGCGGCAGGATTCCAGCATCCCCACGTTGGCCCGGATCTCCCGGTACTCCGGCAGCGACCGGCCGGCCTGACGCATGAACCAGACCGGGGTGTGCGGGCCCGGCCGGCGCCGGCAGGCCCGGACGAAGGGCGAGTCGGCCGGTCCGCCGGGGCGGGGTGCCTCGTCTCGGGCGGCGGTGCCCGTGGTGTCGGTGGTCATCGCGGCCATCGTGCCACGGTGCCCGCTGTCGCCCGCGCCCACCGCCGCCTTTTGTGATGTGGAACGAGGGGGCCGAACGCCTCTGGTCGGCCGGGCCGGCCCGGTGCGCGGCCGCCCCGCTCGGCGTGCCGTCCCGGTCGTCGGCCGGACGCGGGCATAGGCTGCCGGCATGGCCCCCCCGATCGCGCTTCCGGAGACCTTCGCCCGCGCGGTCGCCGGGTTGCGGTCGGCGGCACCCCGGCCCGAGATCGTGCTCGAGGAGGTGGGCGCGCCGCAGCGGCTCGCCCCGTACGCCTTCGCGCTCTCCGCCGCCGTGCTGCGCGACGGCGATGAGGTGGCCGCCGGGCGGCTGATCCTGCTGCACGACCCGGCCGGCCACGAGGCCTGGCAGGGGACGCTGCGGCTGGTCACCTACGTGACCGCCGAGCTGGAGGTCGACCTGGCGGCCGACCCGCTGCTGCCCGGGGTGGGCTGGACCTGGTTGACCGACGCCCTGGACGCCCAGGACGCCCGGCACCGGGCGATCGGCGGGACGGTCACCCAGACCATGTCGACCCGGTTCGGCGAGCTGGCCGGCCCGCCCGCCGCCGGCGACATCGAGATCCGCGCCTCCTGGACGCCGGTGGACGACGACCTGGCCCCGCACCTGCTCGCCTGGTGCGCGCTGCTCGCCTCGACCGCGGGCCTGCCGCCGCCCGGGGTCACCGCCCTGCCTGAGCGGCGCCCCGCCGGCGCCGCCTGACCCCGTCGGTCGTGGCCTGCGGCGCACCGCAAGCCACGACCGACGTGCCGGGTCAGAGCTGCCGGGTCAGAGGTAGTCCTCGGCCTCGTTGCAGACCTTGTCCAGGCCCTTGTTGGCCTTGTCGAAGGCGGCACGGTTGCCGGTGGCGGCCGCGTTCAGCGCGGTGGTGAGCTTGTCCAGGCAGGTCGCGATGATCTTCTTCTGCCGGGCCTGCTCGTCGCGGTCGTTACGGGTGCCGGTCAGGTCCTGCTCGGTGTCGGCCAGCTTGTCCTGCACGCTCTGCAGGTCGGCCTTGAGCTTCTCGATCTCCGTGGCGTTCGCGGCGATGGTGCCGTCCCGCTGGCTGACCTGGCTGGCCATCTGCTTCTCGGTGCGGTCCAGCTTGCCGCTGGTGGTGACGAAGAGGCCGGTCATCACCCCGCCGAGGACGAAGAGCAGGCCGGCCACCACGGCCAGGACCAGCACGGTGCGCCCCTTCGCGGCGGCCGGCGCGGCGCCGTACGGCGGCACCGACCCGGGCGGGCCGGACATCGGCGGCACCGACCCGGGCGGCCCGGACATCGGCGGCCCGGACATCGGCGGCCCGGACATCGGCGGCGCCGACATCGGCTGGCCGTACCCCGGCCCGGAGGCGGCCGGCCCGGAGGCCGGGCCGCCGTATGA
>NZ_QGSW01000427.1:0-5400 GCF_003176715.1 Micromonospora sp. S4605 | reverse complement strand
GTCGTGGTGGGGGAGGTCGTCCACGGGTGGGCTCCTGTCCGAGGTCGCCGTGCGGTTGACGTCGGTCGGCGTGGCTGAGTAGGCCACGGCACGCCCGGCCGGCCGTTCGGGGGTCGACCGACCGGGCGCTCTGCGCGGTGGGGAAGAACCAACTCCAAGGGTGCTGACCAGGGAGCCGGTCAGTTCGGAGCCTAGGATAACAAGCTATCGCAGTCAAGGTATCACTTGCGATAACAAGATGAGGAGTGGTCAAATGGCGGTGCTGACCAGGGAGTACCGCTATGCCGCCAAGCCCCAAGTGGGTTGAGCTTGCCGAGCACATCCGCAAGCAGATCGCCTCGGGCGAGTTGTCACCCGGGGAGAAGCTGCCGTCGACCTCGCAGCTCTGCCAGATCCACGGCGTCTCCGCCATCGTGGTGCGCAACGCGATGCTGACCCTCAAAGCCGAGGGCCTGGTGGTGGGGGTGCCTGGCGTCGGCGTCTTCGTCGCCGACCGCTGACGCCGTGGATGGTGAGTCGACCTGCTCGAACACCGATGCCAGGCACTCGAACACCGATGCCAGGCATCAGTCACCAGCCCCGGTGGTCACGTTGAGCTGACCCGTCTTCACCCAGGGTGGAACTTGGCTCTCGGTGTCGATAGCATGAGCCTGTCCAGCGAGCTCGATGTGCGCTCTGAGGAGGGTTACGGTGACCACCGCACCGACGCAGATGCCCGGACCGGTAGTCGTCGAACTCAGTCCGGCCGAATGGCAGGACGCGGTGCGGAGATCTCTGGCGAAGCTGCACCTGACCTATCAGCAACTCGCCGACATGGCTCGTCGCCGCGATTTCAGTTCCCTGGAGGCGCAGAAGCTGTGGATGTCCATCGGTGACACGCAGCCGTAGCGGGCTACAGCCCCAGGCCAGACAATTCGCGGATACGCTGCAGTCGCTTCTCAACAGAACCGTCTGCGATCACGCACGCGTTGGGGCCAAGATCTCCACCGAGCAGGCGGTCGTCGGTACCCAACTCGACGCACTGACCTCGACACCGGTGCGGATGCGAACTGCCGGGCAGACCAGCATCTGGCTGGACGTCCAGTGCTTCCTGAAGTTGGACGACGACGAGGCAAGGTTTCTGACCGTTCAAGGCTCCGTGTGTGGCCTGTATGTCGGGGACGACCCACCGGACCTGCTTCTGCACTACGACTACGAACGCGAGAAAGATCGTTACACCGAGGCACACATTCAGGTCTGTGCCGCCCACCCCACCTTCGAGACCCTGCTGGCGGAGTTGGGCCGTAAGCCGGTAAATGGGCTGCACAAAGTCCATCTTCCGGTGGGTGGGCGCAGGTTTCGGCCGGCGCTGGAGGATCTGCTGGAGTGCCTCATTGTCGAAGGCCTCGTCCGGCCGAAGGACGGCTGGCGCGAAGCGCTGAACAGCACCCGGCGGGAATACCGTCGTAAGCAGATCGCCGCAGTGGTCCGCCGCAACACCGGAACCGCCCAGGCCGAACTGCAACGCCTCGGCTACCAGGTCATCCCCCCGCACAGGGCCCAGATCTCCCGCCTCATAGCGCCGAAGCCGCGCAGCGGCAGTCAGCGCTGATCAGGGGGTGCCGCGCTCAGGATCGTTCGACGACCACCACGGGGATTTCGCGGTCGGTCTGTTGCTGGTAGCGGGCGTACGTCGGGAAGACCTTGGTCATCACCTGCCACAGCCGGTCCCGTTCCTCGCCGGTGGCGGTGCGCGCCCGGGCCGCGAACTTCTCCGCGCCCACCTGCACCCGCACCTCGGGGTCGGCGCACAGGTTCAGGTACCAGTTCGGGTGCCGCGCCGCCCCGCCGTTGGAGGCGACCAGCAGGTAGCGGTCGCCGTCGCGCCCGTAGATCAGGGCGGTCCGGCGCAGCGTGCCGGAGCGGCGTCCCCGGGTGGTGAGCAGCAGGGCGTCGTAGCCGTGGTACTTCCCGCCGTCGGCGCCGTCGGTCTCCAGGTAGCGCCGCACGTGGCTGGCGACCCAACCGACCGGGCTGTCCTCAATGGTGTCGGCCATCGGGCCAGGGTAGCCGGCTCAGCGGTAGTCGGCGGTGCCCCGGACGGTGCCGAACCGGGGGAAGATCCGGCCGATCGCGAACTCGTGCTCGTCGGCGGCGAAGCCGGACATCGCGTCGGCGACGAACTCCAGTTCGTAGCCGTGGTCGCTGGCCGCGCGGGCGGTCGACTCGACGCCCATCGTGGTCACCAGGCCGGCGAGCACGACGGTGTCGACCCCGCGCCGGCGCAGCTGCTCGTCCAGGTCGGTGTCGTGGAAGGCGCCGACGGTGCGCTTGACCACCACGATGTCGCCGGGGGCGACCAGGTCCTCGGCGAAGTCGCTGCCGGGCGGCTGCTCGGCGACGCCCGGCCGCTCGACCCCGACCTGCACCACCGGTTCGCCCGCCGTCCGGAACGCGGCGGCGAGCCGCCGGCACCGGTCGAGGACCTCGGCGCCGGTATGCGGAGCCAGGTTCAGGGCGATGATCCGGGGCATCAGGTCGATCAGCACGAGGGCGCGGGTCACGCTGATGATCGTATGCCGTCGGCCCCGGCCCGCCGTGGGGGGCGGGTGCCGGGGCCGAAGCACTTGGCCCTGGTGAGTTACTGCGCCGCCGGGACCGGCACCAGCTCGTCCGCACCGCCCGGCACGCCGAGGGCCGTCGGCTCCTTGGTCACCCGGCGGCGGCCGGACGGGACGGCCAGCGCCGCGGCCATGGCGGCCAGCGCCAGGGCGGTGAGCACACCGAAGCCGAGCGTGAAGCCGGCCTCCCGGGGCAGGCCGTTGGCCTGCGGGTGGGCGGTGATGATGCCGCTCACCACGGCCGCGCCGATCGCGCCGCCGATGGTACGGATGTTGGCGTTCATCCCGGACGCCACGCCGGTCTGCCCGACCGGGACGTTCTGCACCACCAGGTTGGCCATCGAGGCGAACGCCAGCCCGACCCCGACCCCGAACAGGCCGGCGGTGAGGGCGACCTGCCAGCGGGCGTCGTGCGCGACGGTCAGCAGGGCGAGCGCCACGGCGTTGATCGCGGCGCCGCTGACCAACTGGGCCTTGGCGCTGAACCGGGCCGCCAGCCGGCCGCTGACCACGCCGGCCAGGAACATGGTGACCAGCATCGGCAGCATCAGCAGGCCGGCCTCGGTGACGCTGGCGCCGAAGCCGTACCCGGCGACGGTGGGGGTCTGGGCGAACTGCGGCAGGAAGGCGAAGAGGGCCATCATCGACCCGCCGTAGAGCAGGGCGGCCAGGTTGGTCGTCCAGACCGACGGCAGCCGCATCATCCGCATGTCGATCAGCGGGTTCCGGGAGCGGACCTCGGCCACCAGCCAGCCGGCCAGCAGCACGGCGGCGAGCGCCAGCAGCCCGAGCACCGGCCCGGAGGTCCAGCCCCAGGTGGTGGCCTTGCTGATCGGCAGCAGCAGCGCCACCAGGCCGGCGGAGAGCAGCACCGCGGCGAGCCAGCTGATCCGGCCCGGGGTGCGTACCGGCGACTCGGGCACGAAGCGGTGCGCGGCCAGCGCGGTCAGGCCGACCACCACCATCGGAATCCAGAACAGCCAGCGGTAGTCGAGCGCGGCGACGATCGGCCCGGCCAGTACCACGCCCACGCCGCTGCCGGCGGCGATGATCGCGGAGATGACGCCGACGGCCGAGGAGACCCGCGCGGCGGGGAACTCGTCGCGGATGATGCCGAAGGCGAGCGGGAAGACCGCGCCGCCGATGCCCTGGACGACGCGGGCGGCGATCAGCACCCCGATGCTGGGCGCGACCGCCGCGAGCAGGCAGCCGACGGCGAGCGCGGCCAGCGAGACGACGAGCATCCGCCCCTTGCCGACCATGTCGCCGACCCGGCCGAGGATCGGTGTGAAGATCGATGCCGAGAGCAGGTACGCGGTCAGCACCCAGGTGACGGTGTTCTGCGAGGTGTGCAGGTCGTGCTGGATGGTGGGCAGCACCGGGGTGATCAGCGACTGAAGCATCGCGAAGAACCCGGTGCCGGCGGCGAGGACGAGGAACGTCAGCCGACGCGAGCCGCGTCGGAGTGTCACTGCCACGGTGGGACTCCAGGAGTCGAGGTACGGGAGCCGGCGACGGTGGCCGCCCGGCGGGTGGTCGGTGGGCCGTCGATCGCGCGCGGGATCGGGCCGGAGCCGGAGTACGCTATCCGGAGGCACGGCTCCGGTCAGTTCCGGAGGGGTGCCTCCACTAAGCTAGCGGAGGGCTGCCTCCGCATGCAACCGACGAGGGGTGACGTACGCCATGACCGGCGGTGAACACTTGCCGGCGGTCTTCGCGCGGCGCCCCAAGCGGGCCGACGCCCGGCGCAACTATGACGCCCTGGTCGCCGCCGCCCGGGAGTCCTTCGCCGAGGCCGGGGCCGGCGCCTCGCTGGAGGAGGTCGCCCGGCGGGCCAAGGTCGGCATCGGCACCCTCTACCGGCACTTCCCGACCCGGCGCGATCTCTTCGAGGCGGTCTACGTCGACGAGGTCCAGGCACTGTCCCGCTCCGCGACCGACCTGGCCGGCCTGCCGCCGTGGGACGCATTGGTCGCGTGGCTGCACCGGTTCGTCGGCTACGTGGCCACCAAGCGGGCGCTCGCCGAGGAACTGGTGCACGACTCCGAGGTCTTCCGTACCTGCCGCACCGAGATCTACGCGGCCGGCGAGCCCATGCTGCGCCGGGCTCAGGACGCCGGCGCGGTGCGGCCGGACGTCTCCTTCGACGACGTGCTGCGGCTGATCAGCGGTCTGACCATGGCCCAGTTCACCGCGCCGGAGCAGCGCGACCGGGTGCTCGGCATCGCCCTCGACGGCCTCCGGCGGCCAGTCGGCTGACCCTGGCCGGCCGGCCGCTCAGGGGGTCGACCAGCAGCGACCCCTCGCCGTCGAGCCGTAGAGCCGTCGACCGACGGTCCCCTTTCAATCGCCCCGGCCGGCTCCAGGGTCACGCCGGGCCGGTGGCCGGGGTCGCCCGCCCACGGGTGCCAGTGGGGCAGGCCGCGGGGTGTGGCTGGGCAATCCTTTGCGCGGCAGGGGAAAGCGACGATCCCTTGTGGAGATACCCGAGGCGAAATGCCGGTTTGCATGCTTCGCGGAACAACGGGTTACCAGCGCGTAACTTTGCATTGACGTTTCTGGATTGTGACGCGCATCATCGTCGCACGGTCGATCGGACACCCCACCCGTCTCCCCGGTTCGCCGGGTGCCTCCCGCCGGAGGTGCAGCCATGCTGCTCCGAAAGATCGTCACCGCCGCCGCCCTCGCCACCGCCGCCACCCTGCTCGTCCCGGCCACCGCCGCCGTCGCAGCCCCGGCCCGGACCGCAGCCGCGCCCGCCGCCCCCCGCGCCCCCGCCGCCCCCCCCGTCACCGCCGTC
>NZ_QGSW01000426.1:0-5417 GCF_003176715.1 Micromonospora sp. S4605 | reverse complement strand
CCGTGGTCCCGCCGGCCGCGGCCGCGCCGGTCGCGGCCGCCCCGGCCGGCCGGCGCCGCGGCCCGATCAGCTTCCGCTGGTGGGGTACGTCGGGATGGCGGGTCGACATCGGCGACCGGACCGTCCTGGTCGACCCCTACCTGAGCCGCATCGACACCGGGCTGTTCACGGGCGCCTTCAACCAGTCGACGTCGTTGGAGGTCGACACCTCGGTGGTCGACGCGCTGGTGGACCGGGCCGCGACGGTGTTCGTCACGCACACCCACTGGGACCACTACATGGACGTCCCGTACATCGCCGGCCGCACCGGCGCCCGGGTGTTCGGCACGCTGACCGCCTACCACCTGGGGTTGGCCTACGGGGTGCCGTCCGGGCAGCTCAGCCCGGTCAAGGGCGGCGAGGTGCTGGACTTCGGCGACCACACGGTGGAGGTGGTCGGTGCGCTGCACAGCCGCAACCTGTCGTACTCGATGGCCTTTCCGGGCGTACGGGTCAGCCCGCCGCCGAAGCCGGCGACCATCGCCGACCTGCCCGAGGGCGACACCCTCTCCTACCAGCTGCGGGTCGACGGCGGCCCGGCGGTGTTCTTCATGGGGGCCAGTGACTTCGTCGAGCGGAACCTGACCGGTCTCGCCCCCGACGTGGCGATGGTGGCGCTGCCGAGCAGCACCGCCACCGCCGACTACGCGGCCCGGCTGCTGGCCGCGCTGGACCACCCGAAGGTGGTGGTGCCGGTGCACTTCGACAACTTCGAGGCCGAGCTGCGTAACCCGGTGCCGGTGGCGCCGAACGACCGCGAGCGCCTCGACGAGTTCGTCGCCACCATCCGCCGGGTGTCGCCGCGCAGCCGGGTGCTGGTGCCGGAGTACGGCACCGCGTACCACTTCTGAGCGGGCCGGGGCGGACGGCGGGTGCCGTCCGCCCCGCAGCATGATTACCTATCATTCCCTATCTGGGCTAAAGTAGGGAGCGATGGATGAGGAAATGTATTCGGTCGAGCAGGTGGCCGACCGGCTCGGCCTGCACGTGCGGACGGTGCGCGGCTACATCCGCTCCGGCCGGCTCAGGGCGGTGCGGATCGGCAAGCAGTACCGGATCGCCCGCACCGACCTGGACGCGCTGACCGGGCAGCCGGCCCGGCCCGCCACGGTCGCACCGGTCGAGGTGTCGAGCATCGTGCAGGTCGACGGCGTTGACCGGGCCGCGGCCGACCGGCTGGGCACGTTCGTGCTCGCCGCGGCGAACACCGGCGGCGGCGGGCAGCCGCTGCGCGTCCAGACCGTCCACGACGAGGAACGGAACCGCATGAAGATCGTGATACTCGGTGGCGCCGCCGCGACCGCCGAACTGCTGCGCCTGGTCGACGCCGTGCTCGACGGCGACGCCGGCCTGCTGGCGGGGGAGGTCGGCGATGCCTGACGTCCTTCAGCAGCGGGCCGGGGTGCAGGTGCTGGTCTGCGACCCGGCCGGCCCGCCGGTGGCGACCGAGCAGGACGCGCTCGACCTGATCGGCGCGGCCTTCCTCGGCGCCCAGGTGGTGGCCGTTCCCGCGAGCCGGCTGGACGAGCGCTTCTTCGCGCTGGGCACCCGCTTCGCCGGCGAGGTCATGCAGAAGTTCGTCAACTACCGGCTGCGGCTGGCCGTGGTCGGCGACATCTCCCGGCACCTGGCGGCCAGCTCGGCCCTGCGCGCCCTGGTGGAGGAGTCGAACCGGGCCGGGCACGTCTGGTTCCTGCCCGACCTCGACGCGCTCGACGCCCGGCTGCGCGGCGACACCGACGGGCGACGCACGGCCTGAGCGGCCCGCCGGCCGGGCTGGTCGCCCGCTACCCCTCCGCCAGCTCGGCCAGGGCCCGGACCGAGCGCCAGTTGCGGGTGGTCGCCACCACGCCGAGCTGCTTCTCCAGGTAGGTGTTGGTGAACTTCGACCGGCCGTAGCCGCCGTCGGGGAAGTGCAGGTAGACCTCCCGGCCGCTGACGGTGAACGCCACGTTCTCCCCGCCGGGCACGGCCAGGGCGTCCACGGCGGACGGCTTCGGCGCGGTCGCCAGGAAGGCCACCAGCAGCCGGGTCGGGTCGTCCTCCCGCCCGGCGTACGGGTTCCCACCCGCCACCGCCGCCAGCTCCCGGCCGCTGCGGACCAGCACCGGCACGGTCAGCCCCAGCTCGCCGGCGATCGCCTGCTCGATGCCGCGGGCCAGCCGTTCGGCGTCGCGCACGTCGCTGCCGAAGACGACGTTGCCGCTCTGCAGGTACGTCCGCACGTCGGCGTGCCCCAGATCGGTGACGAGTCGGCGCAGGTCGGCCATCGCGACCTTCACCCCGCCGACGTTGACCCCGCGCAGCAGGGCGACGTACCGGTGCATGACGACCTCCTCGACGTCCGGGCGCTGCCAGCCTAGGCCGCCCCACCGACGCCCGCGACGCGGCGGACCCGGCGTGGCGGGGTGCCCGAGGCCGGCGATCCGGCGCGGCGGGGCGCCCGAGGCCGGCGATCCGGCGCGGCCAGGCGCGGTTCAGCCGGGTTCCCGCCCGGCCGGGCCCACCAACCCGGTCTCGTAGGCGACGATGACCAACTGGGCCCGGTCGCGGACGGCGAGTTTGGTGAGCAGCCGACCCACGTGCGTCTTGACCGTCGCCAGGCTCAGCTGCAGGTGCGCGGCCAGCTCCACGTTGGACAACCCGCGGGCGATCAGCGTGAGCACCTCCCGCTCGCGATCGGTCACCCCGTCGAGCCGGCGGGGCAGCGGTCGGGACGGCTCCGCGCGCCGGGCGAACTCGTCGATGAGCCGGCGGGTGACCGTCGGCGCGAGCAGCCCCTCGCCCGCCGCCACCACCCGGATGCCGGCCAGCAGCTCGGCCGGTGGGGTGTCCTTGAGCAGAAACCCGCTGGCCCCGGCGCGCAGCGCGCCGTACACGTACTCGTCGAGGTCGAACGTGGTCAGGATGAGTACCCGACAGCCCGCCGTCGCGGGATCGGCGCAGATCCGCCGGGTCGCCTCGATGCCGTCCATCTCCGGCATCCGGACGTCCATCAGCACCACGTCCGGACGGTGCCGGGCGGCCAGGGCTACCGCCTCGGCGCCGGTTCCCGCCTCGGCGACGGTGGTGCAGCCCGGGTCGAGGTCGACCAGCACCCGGAAGCTGCCGCGCAGCAGCGCCTGGTCGTCGGCGATGAGCACCCGGATCATGCGACGGCCCGGTACGGCAGGCGGGCGCTCACCGCGAACCCGCCACCGGAGCGCGGGCCGGCGGAGAACTCGCCGCCGTGCAGCGTCACCCGCTCCCGCATGCCGGTCAGCCCGTGGCCGTGCCCGCCCATCCGCACCGGGCGCCGGCCGTCGTCGACCACCTCGACGCGGACCTCGCCGGGCGCGACGACGATAGTGGCCCGGCAGGCGGCCGGCGCGGCGTGCTTCACCACGTTGGTGACCGCCTCCTGCACGATCCGGTACGCCGCCAGGCCCACCGACTCCGGCACCGCCCCGACGTCCGGCCCGTCCCGGCGGACGTCGACGCGCACGTCCACCCCGCCGATCGCCGCACGTTCGGCCAGCCCGGGCAGCTCGTCCAGGCCGGGCGCCGGAGCGTACCCGGCGCCCTCGCGGAGCGCGCCGAGCACCCGACGGATGTCGGTCAGCGCCGCCCGGCCGGCCTCCTCGATCACCCGCAGCGCGTCCCGGGCCTCGCCCGGTTCGGCGTCGGCGACGTGGTTGGCCACCGCCGCCTTCACCACGATCAGGCTCATCGTGTGGGCCACCACGTCGTGCAGCTCGCGGGCGACGCGCAGCCGTTCCTCGGTGACCGCCTGGCGCACCAGCTGCTCGCTCTGCCGGGCGGCGAGCGCCCGCCGTTCCCGCACCGACCAGCCCACCAACCAGCCCGGCGCGATCATGACGGCGGCGTAGCCGACCGCGCCGGTGCGGGACCACAGGTCACCGGCGGTCGTCGCCAGCGCGGCGCTCACCACCACCAGGCCGACCGTGGCGTACACCAGTGACCGCAGCGGTGGCGTGGCGACGGCCAGCGTGTAGCAGGCCAGCCCGATGGCGAACGCCGGGGCGGCGGCCGCGAAGTCGGGGATCACGCCGGTCGCCAGCGCCGCCGCGGCGGCCAGGCTCACCAGCAGGGCCACGCCGACCGGCCAGCGCCGCCGGACCGCCACCGGCAGCCCGATGACCAGCCCGGTGAGCACCGACGCCCACACCGGTTCCCGGACCCCGCCACGCAGCGGGGACTCCAGGGCCGCGTACGCGCAGAGCGCCGCGCCGACCACCACGGCCAGCACACCGTCCACCAGGTACAGGTCCACCGGCCGCAGTCGCCGGGCAAGCAGCGTGCCCACGGGACCGACGGTAACCGCCGACCGGGGGCGGCGCGTCCACCCGAGGCAGGTCATCCTCGGGGATGACGCGGCGACCGCGAAGGCGCCCGGATACCCCTGCGGGCGGGCCGGAAAGTGCCGGCCCCGGCACGACGCGTACGGCCCCGCCGGCCCGGCACGGTGGCGGTATGACCACAGACACGGTGACGCTGACCGGGCTCCGGGCGGTGTACGGCTCGGGCAGCCGACGGGTGACGGCGCTGGACGGGGTGACGACCAGCTTCGCGAGCGGCACGTTCACGGCGGTGATGGGGCCGTCCGGCTCCGGCAAGTCGACCCTGCTGCACTGCGCCGCGGGGCTGGACCGACCGGTGGCGGGAACCGTCACCGTCGACGGGATCCGCCTGGGCGACCTGAGCGAGGACGAGCTGACCCGGCTGCGCCGGGACCGGATCGGCTTCGTGTTCCAGGCGTTCAACCTGATCTCCTCGCTGACCGCCGCGCAGAACGTCGAACTTCCGCTGCGGCTGGCCGGTCGACGCCCGGCGGACCGGGACGTCACGGCCGGGCTCGCCGCCGTCGGGCTGGCCGACCGGGCCGGGCACCGGCCCAGCGAACTCTCCGGTGGCGAACAGCAGCGGGTCGCCATCGCCCGGGCCCTGGTCACCCGGCCGGCGGTGGTCTTCGCCGACGAGCCCACCGGCGCGCTGGACAGCGCCGCGTCCCGGCAGGTGCTGCGGCTGCTGCGGGCGCTGGTCGACGAGCACGGGCAGACCGTCGTCATGGTCACCCACGACCCGGCGGCCGCCGCGTACGCCGACCGGGTGCTGCTGCTCTCCGACGGCCGCCTCGCCGACGAGCTGACCGGCCCGCTCACCGCCGCGTCCGTCGCCGCCCGGATCGCCGACGCGATTCCGGAGCCGTCGTGCTGACCGCCCGACGATCGGCCGGCGCGTTCGTGGCCGTCGCCGTCGGTGTCGCGCTGGTCTTCGCGAGCACGCTGCTGCTCGCGTCCGGCCGGCCGTCGACGCCGGAGCGGCTGGCCGGGGCCGCCGTGCTGGTCGCCAGCCCCGAGGCGTACTCACCCGCCGAC
>NZ_QGSW01000131.1:0-40374 GCF_003176715.1 Micromonospora sp. S4605 | reverse complement strand
ACCGCCGGCAGGTCGGCCGGATCCCCGGCGCACCGCGCGTCGACCGCCAGCCCGGCCGCCCGGGTGTCCGCGACCAGCCGGTCCAGGTCGGCGAGCGTACGCTGCGGCGGCGGCCCGGCTCACCGACCGGGAGGCCGAGGTGCTCCGGCTGATGGCGACCGGCCGGTCCAATCCGGAGATCGCCGCGCACCTGGTGGTCGGGGTGGAGACGGTGAAGACCCACGTCGGCAACGTGCTGACCAAGCTCGGGGTGCGCGACCGCACCCAGGCGGTGATCGCCGCGTACGAGTCGGGGTTCGTCACGCCCGCCGGCTGACCGGCTCCCCCCGCCGGGGGAGCGGGTTCACCGCCGTACGGGAGGGTTCGCGGGGGCCGCCGGCCGAGGCTGGAATCATGACGACGATCACCGATTCCCGCCACCGAACCGCCTCCCGCTGGCCGGACCGCCTCGCCCCGCTGGCCGCCGGCTGGCTCGGCCTCTGGGGCCTGCTCGCCCTGGTCGCCACCGTCACCGGGGCCGGCTACCCGTTCGGCCCGGACGACCCGGACACCGGCACCAGCCTGCTCCGGCTGGTCCCGGCCGACGTCGGGCCGCCGCTGTTCGCCGCGCTGCTGCTCGGCGGGGCGGTCGCCGCGCTGGCCATGACCGGGCCCACCGCCCGGGCGTCCCGGCCGCTGCGCACGCTGCTCGCCGGCTACGCCTGGGCCGTCGCCGCGCTGCTGGCCGTGGTGGTGCCCGACGCCCAGGTGCTGATCATGCTCGGGTACGCGCCGATGCTGATCCTCGGGGCGCCGTTCGGCTGGCCGCCGGTGGACTACGCGGACATCTTCACCTGGTCGCTGGCCGTCCGGTTCGCCGCCGTCGTCGGCGGGTTGCTGCTGGCCGGCGCGGTGCTCGCCTGGCAGCGGCGGACCGCCGGCGCCTGCGTGGGCTGCGGCCGGGGCGGCGCCGGCCGGGACTGGACCACTCCGACCGCCGCCGCCCGTTGGGGCCGGTGGGCCGCCGGGATCGCCGCCGCGATCCCCTTCGCCTACGCGCTGACCCGGTTCGCCTGGGCGGCCGGCATCCCGCTCGGCATCTCCCGCCAGTTCCTCACCGAGATGCAGGGCAACGGCATGGTCTGGGCCGGGTTCGGGCTGGGCGCGTTCGCCACCGTCGGCGCGGTGCTCACCCTCGGACTGGTCCAGCGCTGGGGCGAGCGGTTCCCCGGCTGGGTGCCCGTGCTGGGCGGTCGCCCGGTGCCGGTGAAGCTGGCCGTGGTGCCGGCCACCCTGGTCGCGGTCGCGGTCACCGCCGCCACCCTGGGCCTGGTCGCCAACCCGGACTTCTGGGCGCTGACCGGCGACGAATTCAGCCTGGCCAGCGCGCCGATGCTGCTCTGGCCGGCGTGGGGGCCGGCGCTCGGCGCGGCCGCCTACGCGTACCACCTGCGCCGCCGGTCCGGCTGCCCGCGCTGCGGGCAGGGCTGAGGGAGGAGCGGGGGTACCCGGCAACGAGCGGGCACCCCCGCCCGGCCCGAGCTAGCGTGGGCGGGTGACTGCGCCCAACCCGGTAATCCCGGCCCCACCGGCCGACCTGCCCGGCACGCTCGGCGCGCTGCGCGCGGCCGGCCACCGCTACCGCACCGTCAAGCAGGAACTCCGCGACAACCTCCTGGCCCGGATGCGGGCCGGCGCCGACCGCTTCCCGGGCATCGTCGGCTACGACGACACCGTGCTGCCCGAGGTCGAGCGGGCCCTGCTCGCCGGGCACGACATGGTGCTGCTCGGCGAGCGTGGCCAGGGCAAGACCCGGCTGATCCGCTCGCTGGTGGGCCTGCTCGACGAGTGGACCCCGGTGATCGCCGGCTCGGCGCTCAACGAGCACCCGCTGCACCCGATCACCCCGGCCTCCTGGGCGCTGGTCGCCGAGGCCGGCGACGACCTGCCGGTCGGCTGGCTGCACCGCTCGATGCGCTACGGCGAGAAGCTGGCCACCCCGGACACCAGCGTCGGCGACCTGATCGGCGACGTGGACCCGGTCCGGCTGGCGCAGGGGCGCAGCCTCGGCGACCCGGAGACCATCCACTTCGGCCTGGTGCCGCGCACCAACCGGGGCATCTTCGCGGTCAACGAACTGCCCGACCTGGCCGAGCGGATCCAGGTGGCGCTGCTCAACGTGCTAGAGGAGCGGGACATCCAGGTCCGTGGCTACCAGCTCCGGCTGCCGCTGGACCTGTTCCTGGTGGCCAGCGCCAACCCGGAGGACTACACCAACCGGGGCCGGATCATCACCCCGCTCAAGGACCGGTTCGGCGCCGAGGTCCGTACCCACTACCCGGTCGACCTGGAGCTGGAGCTGGCCCTGATCCGGCAGGAGGCCGACCTGGTCGCCGAGGTGCCGGAGCACGTGCTGGAGGTGCTCGCCCGGTTCGCCCGGGCGGTGCGCGAGTCGCCGTCGGTGGACCCGCGCTCCGGGGTTTCCGCCCGGTTCGCCATCGCCGCCGCCGAGACGGTCGCCGCGGCCGCGCTGCGCCGCGCCGGCCTGCTGGCCGCCGCCGACACCCCCGATCAGGTACGCCCCGAAGCGCCGGTGGCCCGGGTCGGCGACGCGGTGTCGGTGACCTCGACGCTGCGCGGCAAGGTCGAGTTCGAGAGCGGCGAGGAGGGGCGGGAGGTGGAGATCCTCGGCCACCTGCTGCGGACCGCCACCGCCGAGACGTTCCGGGCCCGGCTGGGCGGGCTGGACCTGTCCGGGTTCACCGGGCTGGTCGCCGAGGGCACCGTGATCGAGACCGGTGAGCTGGTCAGCTCGGCCGAGTTGCTGCGTCAGGTGGGCACCGTGCCGGGGCTGGCCAAGGCGCTGGACCGGCTCGGCATGGGCGACGCGCCCACCCCGGAGGAGGCCGCCGCCGGCGTCGAGTTCGTGCTGGAGGGATTGCACCTGACCCGGCGGCTCGGCAAGGACGTCACCGACTCCGGCCGCACCCGCTACGGCGGCCGGGGCTGACCGTGGCCGGCAACCGGTTCCGGTACGGGCAGTGGCGCGGCGGCCCGGACCCGCTGGCGCCCCCGTACGACGTGCGCGCGGCGGTCGACGCGGTCGGCGCGGAGGTGCTGGCCGGCGGCAGCCTGCGGGAGGCGCTGCGCGACCTGCTGCGCCGGGGCCCGCAGGGCCGGGGCGGCCTGGATGACCTGGCCGCGCGGGCCCGGCGGCTGCGCCGCGAGGCGCTGCGCCGGGGCGACCTGGACGGGGCGGTGACCCGGTCCCGGGCGCTGCTCGACCAGGCGCTCGCCGCCGAGCGGGACGAGCTGCGCGGCCGGGACGACGACGGCGCCCGGTTCGCCGAGGCGGTGCTGGACAACCTGCCCCGCTCCACCGCCCGGGCGGTGGAGGAGCTGGCCGGCTACGACTGGGCCAGCGACGAGGCCCGCCGGTCGTACCAGCAGATCCTCGACGGGCTCCGCGACGACGTGCTGGGCCAGCGGTTCGCCGGGCTGCGCGACGCGGTGCGGGCGTCCGCCGACCCGGCCGCCCAGCAGCGGCTGGCCGAGATGATGCGCGACCTCAACGACCTGCTGGCCCGGCACGCCCGCGCGGAGGACACCACCGACGCGTTCGCCGAGTTCATGCGCCGGCACGGCGAGTTCTTCCCGGAGCAACCGAAGGACGTCGACGAGCTGGTCGACGTGCTGGCCCGGCGGGCGGCGGCCGGTGAGCGGCTGATGCGGTCGCTGTCGGACCGGCAGCGCGAGGAGCTGGCCGGGCTGATGCGGCAGTCGCTCGGCGACCGGCTGGCCGGGGAACTGTCCGCGCTGGACGCCAACCTGCGCGCGCTCCGCCCCGACCTGGCCTGGGGGCGCGGCGAGCGAGTCCGCGGCGATCGACCGCTGGGCTACGGCGAGGCGGCCGGCGCGCTCGGCGAGATCGCCGAGCTGGACGAGCTGCTGGACGCCCTGGACCAGGACTACCCGGGGGCGACCCTGGACGACGTCGACGTCGACGCGGTGGCCCGGACGCTGGGCCGGGACGCGGCCGACGACGTACGCCGGTTGCGGGAGCTGGAGCAGGAGCTGCGCCGGCAGGGCTGGGTGAGCCGGGACGCGGACGGGCTGACCCTGAGCCCGAAGGCGCTGCGCCGGCTCGGCGGCACCGCGCTGCGGCGGGTCTTCGCCGACCTGACCGCCGGGCCGCGGGGCCAGCACGACCTGCGCTCGGCGGGCGCCGCCGGCGAGGTCAGCGGCGGCTCCCGGCCCTGGGAGTACGGCGACGAGCAGCCGCTGGACGTGGTGCGGACGCTGACCCGGGCGGTCCGCCGGGCCCGACCGGGCGTGCCGGTGCAGCTGGCCGTCGAGGACTTCGAGGTGGTGGAGACCGAGCGGCGGGCCTCGGCGGCGGTGGCGCTCTGCGTCGACCTGTCCTACTCGATGATCTCGCAGGGGCGCTGGGGGCCGATGAAGCAGACCGCGCTGGCCCTGGCGCACCTGATGGCGACCCGGTTCCCGCAGGACGCGCTCCAGATCATCGGGTTCGGCCGGCAGGCGCTGCCGCTGAGCCAGCACGAGCTGGCCGCCGTCGAGCCGGACATGGAACAGGGCACCAACCTCCAGCACGCGCTGCGGCTGGCCGGCCGGCACCTGCGCCGGCACCCGGACGCCGAGCCGGTGGTGCTGGTGGTCACCGACGGGGAGCCGACCGCGCACCTGGACCCGGACGACGGGGAGGCGCTGTTCCACTGGCCGCCGCTGCCGGAGACCATCGAGGCGACGATCCGCGAGGTGGACCGGCTCACCCGTTACGGTGCCACGCTCAACCTGTTCATGCTCGGCGAGGACGAGGGACTGCGCCGCTTCGTCGACGCGGTGGCCCGTCGCAGCCGTGGCCGGATGTTCACCCCCGACCTGGACGACCTGGGCGAGTACGTCGTCTCCGACTACCTGCGCGCCCGCCACGGTCGCCGCTGACCCGGGTCGCCCTGGACCGGCCGTTGGGCTGCGTGCCCGGCGGCGGCGACGTCGTGCGCGGGGGCCGGCAGTTGGACGCTGTCGAGCTGCCCCGTCTGTGGGACCGGAGCCGCCGCGGTGGTCAGGGCCGCGACGTCGGGGCGACGCCGTGCAGGAGGGTGTCCAGGATGCGGGTGGCGAGCGCGTCCGGGTCGCCCGCCGGTGCCGGGGTGCCGTGCATGGTCTCGTTGATCAGGGCGAGGTAGACCTGACGCGTCCAGGTGAGGTCGGCGTCCGGGCGGATCAGGCCCTCCTGCTGCGCCCGCCGCAGCACCAGGTCGCAGCCGGCGAAGACCTCCTGCTGGCTCCGGACGGTCGCGGGGTCGTCGGTGGGCTGGTCCAGCGCGAACCGCCAGCGGGACTTGATCTCCAGGATGGTGGCGGTCGCCTGGTGCAGGGCGACCAGCGGGGGCGCGGTGGCTGGCCGGGCCGCGGCGACGGCGGCGCCGATCTGCTCCCAGGCGGCCCGGGTCATGCTGGTGATCAGGGCCTCCCGGCTGGCGAACCGCCGGTGCACGGTGGTGCGGGCGACCCCGGCCGCCTCGGCGATCTGCTCGATGGTGGCGGCCGGGTTTGCGGCCAGCACCCGCTCCGCCGCCTCGGTGATGGTGCGGATGCTCCGCTCGGCGTCGGCCCGCAGCCGTCGCTGACCCTCGACCACGTCGTCTCCCTCCTACCCGCCAAACAATACGCCAGGTATCCGTTCTCCCGATAACTGCGACACGCTGTTGCAGATACTGCCTCTAACCGCTACGGTGAGACGCATGACTGATGTTGCTCTCATCACCGGCGCGTCCTCCGGGATCGGTGCCGAGTTCGCCCGGCAGCTCGCCGCCCGCGGGCACGACCTGGCCCTGGTCGCCCGGTCGGTCGACCGGATGGAGGCACTGGCCGCGACGCTGCGGCAGGCGCACGGCGTACGGGTCGAGGTGATCGGGCAGGACCTCGCCGCGCCCGACGCCACCGAGCGGGTGACGGCTGAACTTCGGGCCCGCGACCTGGCGGTGGACCTGCTGGTCAACAACGCCGGCTTCGGCACCTGCGGCCGGTTCGAGGAGATCCCCGGCGCCCGCGACCACAACCAGCTCATGGTCAACGTGGTGGCGCTGACGGACCTGACCCACGCGCTGGTGCCACCCATGCTGGCCCGGGGCCGGGGCGCGGTGCTCAACGTCGCCTCGACCGCCGCCTTCCAGCCCGCGGCGTA
The DNA here is from genome assembly GCF_003176715.1 of Micromonospora sp. S4605. Lineage (NCBI taxonomy): Bacteria > Bacillati > Actinomycetota > Actinomycetes > Micromonosporales > Micromonosporaceae > Micromonospora > Micromonospora sp. S4605. Next base: position 34,184 of record NZ_QGSW01000131.1, on the reverse strand, counting down.
CTTCGCCGTCTACAGCGCGGCCAAGGCGTTCGTGCTCAACTTCAGCCTCGCCCTGTGGAGCGAGTACCGCGACCGCGGCATCCGGGTGCTGGCGCTGTGCCCCGGCCCGGTCGAGACCGAGTTCTTCGCCACCATCGGCACCCGCAAGGCCGCCATCGGCGGGCGGGTGGAGACGCCGCAGCGGGTGGTGGCCAGGGCGCTGCGGGCGTTGGAGCGCAACCAGGGGTACGTCGTGCCGGGTCGGAGCAACTTCGCCTTCGCGCACCTGCAGCCGCGCCGCCCGCGCAAACTCCTCGCCCTGATCAGCCGCACGGTCACCCGGGGGGTGCTGGCGGCCTGACCGACGCACCGAGTCCGGCCCGCCGCCGCCCCGATCGGATTAGCCTGGGCGGATGGAGGTCGACAGGCTCCGGCGGGCGTACGCGGACCTGCTCGCGGAGGTCGACGCGGGCGGGTTCGGGCCGCCGCCGCAGGGGCAGCTCAGCGCCGAGCAGATCGTCGCCCACCTGGCCGCCAACGACGAGCTGATGGTCGAGGCGACCGAGGCGGTGCTGGCCGGCGCGCCGTTCGCCTACTACGACCTGGAGACGATCCACCGCCCGCAGGTCGACGCGCTGGTCGCCGAGTGCGGCGGGCTGGACGCCCTGGCCACCCTGCTGCGCGCCACCAGCCAGAAGCTCTGCGCGCTCATCGAGCGGCTCGGCCCGGCCGCCCAGACCCCCGTCGACACCCATCTGCGCGAGGGCTACGACCTCAACGTGGACGAGCCGCTGCCCTGGGGTCGCACCCTCGACCTGCACACCCGGGTGCACCTGCCCAAGCACCTAGCACAACTGCGCATGCTCCGCGCCGGCTGACGCGAGGCGGTGCCCCGGGCGGGGGTGGTGGCGGCGACGCTGAGTCGTCCGGCCGCCGGGGTGGGGTGACGGCCGGCTCTTCAGGCCGGTAGGGCGGCGGTCAGGCCGGCTCGGGTTGGCGGCGGAAGGCGCGACGGTACGCCGACGGCGCCACCCCGATCCGCAGGTGCAACTGCTGGCGCAGGGCCGCGGCGGTGCCGAAGCCGCAGCGGCGGGCCACCTGGTCGACGGTGAGGTCGGTGGTCTCCAGCAGCAGCCGGGCGTGGTCGGTGCGCTGCTGGAGCAGCCACTGGGCCGGGCTGAGGCCGGTCTCCGAGCGGAAGCGACGGGTGAAGGTGCGCACGCTCATCCGGGCCTGCTCGGCCAGGTCGCGCAGGGTCACCGGCTCGTGCAGCCGCTGCCGGGCCCACTCCCGGGCGGCGGCGGTGCTGGCGTCGGCGCCCCGGGGCACCGGCCGCTCGATGTACTGGGCCTGGCCGCCGTCCCGCCACGGGGGCACCACGCAGCGCCGGGCCGCCCGGTTGGCCACCTCGCTGCCGTGGTCGGTGCGGATCACGTGCAGGCACAGGTCGAGCCCGGCGGCCACCCCGGCCGAGGTGAGCAGCCGGTCGTCGTGGATGAAGAGCACGTCCGGGTCGAGGTCCACCGCCGGGTGCAGCCGGCGGAACCGCTCGGCGTACCCCCAGTGGGTGGTGGCCCGCCGGCCGTCCAGTAGGCCGGCGGCGGCCAGCACGAAGGCGCCCGTGCAGATCGACATGACCCGGGCGCCCCGCCGGTACGCCGCGCGCAGCGCCTCGGCCACCTCCGCGTCGAGGGTGCCGTCGGTCAACGGTGTCCCGCCGTGGATCCCCGGGACGACCACCGTGTCGGCGGTGGCGAGCAGTTCCAGCCCGTGGTCGGGCAGCACCTGGTAGCCGCCGCTGCTGCGGATCGGCCGGGCACCCGGGCTGCAGACCTCGACGGTGTAGAGCGGCGTCAGGTCGGCGTCGCGGGCGGTGCCGAAGACCTGGGCGGGGGTGCCGAGGTCGAGGCCGACGACGTGGTCGAGGGCGAGCACCGCGATCCGGTGCCGGCGAAGGGTCATGGCCCGATTATTGCGCATGATGGCTTTCCGGCCACTCGTCGTGCCGGGCGCGGATCCCGAGACTCGACATGTGACCCGATCCCGTCGCCTGCATCCGGCCTGGACCGTCGCCGCTGTCGCCTTTGTCGCGCTTGTCGGCGCGGCCGGCTTCCGCGCCGCCCCGTCGGTGCTGCTGCACCCGCTGCACGCCGAGTTCCGCTGGCCGCTGGCCACCATCTCCGCCGCGGTCTCGGTCAACCTGCTGCTCTATGGCCTCACCGCGCCGTTCGCCGCCGCCCTGATGGACCGGTTCGGTATCCGGCGGGTGGTCGCCAGCGCGCTGCTGCTGGTCGCGGCGGGCAGCGGGCTGACCGTCTTCATGACCGCGAGCTGGCAGCTCATCCTCTGCTGGGGCGTGCTGGTCGGGTTGGGTACCGGGTCGATGGCGCTGGCCTTCGTGGCGACCGTCACCGGACGCTGGTTCGTCCACCGCCGAGGGCTGGTCACCGGGGTGCTCACCGCCGGCGGCGCGACCGGCCAACTCGTCTTCCTCCCGCTGGTCGCCGTGCTCGTCGACAGGTACGGGTGGCGGTCGGCGGCGCTCGTCGTCGCCGGGGCGGCGCTGGCGGTCGTACCGCTGGTGGTGTGGCTGCTGCGCGAGCACCCGGCGGACCTGGGGCTGCCGGCCTACGGCGCGACCGAGGTCACGCCCCCGCCGCCGGTGGCCGGCGGGGCCGCCGCGCGGGCCCTCGGCGCGCTGGCCCAGGCCGCCCGGACCCGGCCGTTCTGGCTGCTGGCCGGCGGCTTCGCGATCTGCGGCGCGACCACGAACGGGCTGGTCGGCACCCACTTCGTGCCGGCCGCGCACGACCACGGCATGCCGCAGACCACGGCGGCCGGGCTGCTGGCGCTGGTCGGGCTCTTCGACATCGTCGGCACCATCGCCTCCGGCTGGCTGACCGACCGGGTGGACAGCCGGCTGCTGCTCGGCGCCTACTACGCGCTGCGCGGCGCGTCGCTGCTGGTGCTGCCCGGGCTCTTCGCGGCCACCGCCGAACCGAGCATGCTGGTGTTCATCGTCTTCTACGGGCTCGACTGGGTGGCCACGGTGCCGCCGACGGTGGCGCTGTGCCGGGAGTACTTCGGGGCCTCCGCGGCGGTCGTCTTCGGCTGGGTGTTCGCCGCGCACCAGGTGGGTGCCGCGCTCGCCGCGACCGGCGCCGGGCTGGTCCGCGACCAGCTCGGTGACTACGCGCCGGCCTGGTACGCCGCCGGGGCGCTGTCGATCGGCGCGGCCGGGCTGTCGCTGCTGCTGCGGCGCCGCCGGGGCGTCCCCGTCGAGCCGCCGGCCGTGCCCGCCGCGGTGCCCGTCCGACGGGCGTGGAGCTACCGGGGCTGACCGGTCAGGCCACTGTCCACTGCTGCTCGACCGCGCCGGTGCAGGCGGCCTGTTCGACGTCGTCGCCGACCTCGGTGCCGCCGTCGTCCACCTGCCCGCACCGGCCGCTGTGCACGGCGACCAGCAGCACCGGGCCGGTGCCGGTCGGGGTCAGCCGCCACTGCTGGTTGGCCTGGCCGTGGCAGGGGAACTGGAGCAGCTTCGTGCCGTCGTCGGTGCTGGCGCCCTCGACGTCGAGGCACTGCCCGGTGGCGGCGTTGGTCAGCGTCACCACGTCCGGGCCGGCCGGGTTGACCACCCACTGCTGCTCCGGCCCGCCCGTGCAGACGGCGAGCTGGGCCGGTGCCCGCTCGCCGGTGCCGTCCAGGCCGAGGCAGAGCCCGGAGGCCGCAGCCCGGAACACCCGCGGGCCGGCCGCCGGCGCCGCCGGGGTGGTGGGGGCGGCCGTCGGCGCGGCCGGGCTGCTGGCCGCCGGCTCGCTCGCCGCCGGGGTGCTCTCCGGCGCCGTCGACGGCGTGCCGGCCGACGCCGGCACCACCGGCTCGCTGTCGCCGCCGCCGAGCACGCCGGTGGCGAAGAAGACCCCGAGCAGGACGCCGGCCAGCCCGACGCCGGCCGCCGTCCGCATCAGCGGGTCCTGGGGCAACCGCGGGCGCGACGCGCGCCGGCCGCCGTAGACCGTGCCGGCCGGGTCGTTGCGCTCTTCGGTCATACCGGCATCCTGACCCACCCCGGCCGCCGGCGGCCAGCCGGCCCCCGCCCGGGTGACCCCGGGCGTTCAGTCGACGACCCGGACGTCCTTCCAGAAGGCCACCCGGTCGCGGACCATCTCCGCCTCGGGCTTCGGGTCCGGGTAGTACCAGACCGCGTCGGCGCTGGTCCGGCCGTCGTGTTCCAGGGTGTAGTAGGACGCGGTGCCCTTCCACGGGCAGAAGGTGTGGGTCGGCGAATCGCGGACCAGGTCGTCGCGCAGCGCGGCCCGGGGAAAGTAGTGGTTGCCCTCCACCAGCACGGTGTCGTCGCTCTCGGCCACGACCAGGTCGTTCCAGACGGCTTTCGGCATGGCTCCCACGCTATGCCGGCCGGCCGGCGGCGGCCAGTGCGCGAGAACCCGGCGGCCGGTGGCCGCGAATGCCGGCGGCCGTGCCCGCGATCGGCGGCCGGTGGCCGGCCCGCGGCGACCGGCGGACCGGCTTCAGCGGGGCGGTTCGGGGTCGGTGACGTCGGCGACCGTGGCCGCCAGCAGGTCGAGGGCCCGGTCCGCGTCCACCGCCACGGCCACCCCGTGCTCGCCCGCGCCGAGGGTGATCTGCCGGCCGCGCAGCCGCTCGTCCGCGACCACCGGCCAGGCGGTGCTGGCGCCGAACGGGGTGATGGTGCCCCGCTCGTAGCCGGTCACCGCCTTCGCCGTCGCCGCGTCGGGCAGCGAGAGCCGGTTGACCCCGAGCAGCGCGCGCAGCTTCGGCCAGGAGATCACCCGGTCGCCGGGGGTGAGCACGAAGAGGTGGTCGTCCGGGCCGCGCCGGACGACGATGGTCTTCACCACGTCAGGTACGGCCACCCCGCGCGCCTGCGCCGCCTCGGCCAGGCTGCGTACCGGCCCGTGCCGGATCACGCGGTAGGGCAGGCCGGTGGCGTCCAGGGCGGCGTACGCGGGAGAGGGCACGCCGGCCACGTTAACCCGCCCGGTCCTTCCGTGATGCGAAAAGGCCACCGTGGACATCCCACGCAGACGACGCCTCGGAGCGTAAAGTGATCTCATGTGCGCGGTCCGTGTGGATCATCATCCGGTCGACCACGAGAGTGCGGTGGCCCAGCTGCGGCGCTCCTACGATGCGGTGCCCGCCGGTGAGCCGGTCCGGCTCGCCAAGCGCACCTCCAACTTGTTCCGACCGCGATCCGCGCCCCGCGTCCCGGGCCTGGACGTCAGCGGCCTGACCGGGGTGCTGGCCGTCGATCCGGCCGCCCGCACCGCCGACGTGCAGGGCATGTGCACGTACGAGGACCTGGTCGACGCGACCCTGCCGCACGGGCTGATGCCGCTGGTGGTGCCGCAACTGCGCACCATCACCCTCGGCGGCGCGGTGACCGGGCTGGGCATCGAGTCCACCTCGTTCCGCAACGGCCTGCCGCACGAGTCCGTGCTCGAACTGGACGTGCTCACCGGCGCCGGCGAGATCGTCACCGCCCGGCCCGAGGGCGAGCACGCGGGCCTGTTCGCCGCATTCCCCAACTCGCTGGGCAGCCTCGGCTACGCCACCCGGCTGCGCATCGAACTGCAGCCGGTCCGCCGGCAGGTGGCGCTGCGCAACGTGCGGTTCACCCGGCTGGAGGAGCTGGTCGACGCGATCAGCGAGGTGAGCGCCACCCGTTCCTTCGGCGGCGTCGAGGTGGACGCGATGGACGGGGTGATGTTCAGCCCGGGCGAGGCGTACCTGGTGCTGGGCACGTTCACCGACGACGTGGCCGAGGCCAGCGACTACACCGGCCAGGACATCTACTACCGGTCGCTGCGCCGGCGCACCCGGGACGCGCTGACCGCGTACGACTATCTGTGGCGCTGGGACACCGACTGGTTCTGGTGCTCCGCGGCCTTCGGGGTGCAGCACCCGGTGGTCCGCCGGATCTGGCCGGCGCGGTGGCGGCGCAGCGACGTCTACCACCGGCTGGTCCGGCTGGAACACCGGCACGGGGTGGCCGCGCGGATCGACCGGCTGCGCGGCCTGCCGGCGCGGGAGCGGGTGGTGCAGGACGTGGAGATCCCGCTGGACCGGACGGCGGAGTTCCTGCGCTGGTTCGCCCGCGCGGTCGGGATGAGCCCGGTCTGGCTCTGCCCGCTGCGGCTGCGCGAGCCCACCGGCCCCGGATCGGCCCGGGCCTGGCCGTTGTATCCGCTACGGCCGGGGCAGGACTACGTCAACATCGGATTCTGGGGGAGCGTGCCGATCGCGGAGGGCGCCGCCGACGGCGACGTCAACCGGTCGATCGAGCGCGAGGTGTCGGAGCTGGGCGGGCACAAGTCGCTCTACTCCGACGCGTACTACGACCGGGCGTCCTTCGACCGGCTCTACGGGGGCGAGACCTGGCGCGCGGTGAAGGACCGTTACGACCCGGATCACCGGCTGACCGGACTGTACGAGAAGGCGGTTGCACGACAATGAGCCTGACCGATCGAGACCAGGGAGCGGCGAGCACTCCCGCCACCCCGCCGGCGGGGGGCCGGCTGAGGGGCCTGACCGTGGCCGACGTGATCCGCGCGGTCACCACCGGCCCGCCGCCGGTGCGGATCACCGCGTACGACGGCAGCGCGTTCGGCCCGACCGACGCCGGGATCACCCTGGCCATCAACTCCGAGCGGGGGCTGTCCTACCTGCTCACCGCCCCGGGCGACCTGGGCATGGCGCGCGCCTACGTCAGCGGCGACCTGGCGCTGGAGGGGGTGCACCCGGGCGACCCGTACGAGGCGCTGCGGGTGCTCAAGGACGAGCTGCGCCTGCGGGTGCCGCCGCTGGCCGAGGGGCTGAGCCTGGTCCGCCGGCTGGGCTGGGAGCGGCTGCTGCCGCCACCCCCGCCGCCGCAGGAGGCCCAGCCCCGGTGGAAGCGGGTGGTGAACGGGCTGCGGCACTCCCGTACCCGGGACAGCAACGCGATCTCCCACCACTACGACGTGTCGAACGCCTTCTACGAGAAGGTGCTCGGCCCGTCGATGACGTACACCTGCGCGCTGTTCCGCAGCCCGGACGACACCCTGGAGCAGGCCCAGGCGGCCAAGTACGACCTGGTCGCCGGCAAGCTGGCGCTCAAGCCGGGGATGCGGCTGCTCGACGTGGGGTGCGGCTGGGGCGGCATGGTCCGGCACGCGGCCCGCGAGTACGGCGTGAAGGCGCTCGGCGTGACGCTGTCCCGGGCGCAGGCGCAGTGGGCCCAGGCGGCGATCGAGCGGGAGGGGCTGACCGAGCTGGCCGAGGTGCGCCACCTCGACTACCGGGACGTGCCACCGCAGCAGTTCGACGCCGTCTCCTCGATCGGGTTGACCGAGCACATCGGGGTGCGCAACTACCCGGCCTACTTCAGCTTCCTGCGGGACCGGCTGCGCCCGGACGGGCGCCTGCTCAACCACTGCATCACCCGCGCGGACAACCACGCTCCGCACCGCTCGGGCGCGTTCATCGACCGGTACGTCTTCCCGGACGGGGAGCTGGCCGGCCCGGGCCGGCTGATCAGCGAGCTGCACGACGTGGGGCTGGAGGTGCACCACGAGGAGAACCTGCGGCAGCACTACGCGCTGACGCTGGCCGGCTGGTGCCGCAACCTGGTGGCGCAGTGGGACTTCTGCGTCGGCGAGGTGGGGCCGGGCACGGCCCGGGTCTGGGGGCTCTACATGGCCGGCTCCCGCCTGGCGTTCGAGCGCAACGGCATCCAGCTGCACCAGGTGCTGGCCACCCGCAACGGGCCGGAGGGCGCCAACAGCTACCCGCTGCGCCCGGACTGGCTGCCCTGAGTACCACCCGCTGACGAGGAGGCCGCGCGATCGCGCGGCCTCCTCGTTTCGGGTTCCGAGTCAACCTCTGGCCGGCGCCCGTCGTCCTTGCTGGGGACGGAAGGAGAGCCGGTGGGGCGGAAGAGACGCTTTGACGGGTTGGACGTCCTCGTCGCCGAACGTGGCAGCGCACTGCTCGCGACGGCCGTGCTGTTGACCGGTAGCCGGGTCGCCGGTGAGGACCTGGTGCAGGCGGCGCTGGAGCGGCTGATGCGCAACTGGGGTCGGGTGCACGGCGACAAGGAGGGCTACCTGCGGCGCACGCTGTACCACCTCGCGGTCGACCGGTGGCGGCTGCGCAGGCGGCGGCCGGAGGTGCTGGCCGAGATCGAGCCGCCCAGCCAGGGGGACGGCACCGACGCGCTGCACGTCCGGCAGGCCCTCACCCAGGCGCTGGCCCTGTTGCCGCCGCGGCAGCGGGCCGTGCTGGTCCTCCGCTACTGGGAGCAGTGCAGCGAAGCGGAGACCGCCGAGGTGCTGGGCTGCTCGGTCGGCACGGTCAAGTCCTCCGCCTCACGGGGACTGGCCCGGCTGCGCGAGCTCACGGCCGGCTGGGCGCTCGAGGAGGCACGGGTATGAAGGAGAGCGGGAGATGAACACGAATCTTGAGGAGCGGCTGGCCGCCGGGATGCGGGAGCGGGTCGCCGGGCTGGAACTGACCGGCGACGTGCTGGCGGCGGCCACCCGACGCCACCGGCGCCGGACGGCGCTGGTCCGCGGCGCGTACGCCGCCGGCGTCGTCGGGGTGGTCGGGGCGCTGGTCGCGGTCGCGGCCGTCGGCACCGGTGTTCCCGAGCGACCGGGAGTCGCGCCCGGGAACGTGGCCGAGCGGCCGCCGGGAGCGGGTGCCGAGTCGCCCCAGCTGCGGCTCGCCGCCGCCGCCGAGGCCAGCGAGAACATCAGTTACCGGGTGAAGGTCACGACCACCTCGAAGGACAGGGCGCCGGCGGACGGCGAGCTGCCCGAGCCGGTGAGCGAGAGCTGGGTCACCACGGGAGCCTTCGATCCGACGACGGCCACCGGCTACCTGGAATCGCCGTACACCGGTCTGCGTCCGGCGATCGCGGCGGGCTTCGAGCACGAGCGGCTGATCGACGGCGTCCGGTACATCGGCGCCCCGAACGGCAGCGTGGGCAGCAACGGCGAGATCGTCTGGAGCCGGGAACCGGGCAGGCATGACCGCCTCAACTTCGACCTGGCGCTGGACGGCGGTCTGGGTGCCTCGGCGGATCCGCGGGACCTGTTCCGCGCGTTGCGGCAATCCGGGGCCAAGGTCACGGAGACCGCCGGTGGCGGCTACCACTTCGAGGTCACGGTCACCGATCGCCGCAACGCGATCGTCGCCGACAGCTTCGTCGGTGACGTGACCCTCGGCGCGGACAACCGGATCGCGACGGTGGCCTACGACCGTACGGCGCGGGCGAACCTCAGGGGTGCCAACTTCACGTACCACCTCCACGTGGTCATCGAGCTGTCCGACTACGGCCTGCCCGTGCGGGTCGAGAAGCCGGCGGGCGCCCTGGTGCGATCCAAGTAGCAGCCTCGCCGCCACGAAAGGCCGCGCGAATCGCGCGGCCTTTCGTTGAATCCATTGACAAACAAGTTTTGTACGTACAAACTGATTTTGCCATGAGAGAAGTCCTGTACCTGGAGCAGATCGAGCAGGCCGAGGCCCTGCTCAAGCCGCAGCGCGTCGAAGTGCTGCGGCAGTTGGCCGAGCCCCGCACCTGCACCGAGGTGGCCGCCCGGCTGGAGCAGACGCCGCAGCGCGTCTACTACCACGTCAAGCAGCTGGTGGCGGCCGGCCTGGTCGAGCGGGTCAACGAGCGCAAGGTCCGCGGCATCACCGAGGGCATCTACCAGGCGGCTGCCCGGTCGTACTGGCTCTCGCCCCGCCTGGTCGGCCGGATCGGGCTGCGCCGGGCGCGGGACGAGCTGAGCCTGGGCTACCTGCTCGACCTGATGGAGGAGGTCCAGGCCGACATCGCCGGGCTGGACCGCGCCGCGCCCGAGCTGCCCTCGGTCGGGGTGTCCGGCGAGATCCGCGTGCCGGCGGCGCAACGACAGCAGTTCCTGCACGACCTGCAGACCGCCCTGCAGGACCTTTTCACCCGCTACGGGGGCGCCGAGGGGGACGCCTTCAAGCTCGCCGTGGCCTGCTACCCGAAGGGGAAAGACCGTGAGTGAACCGATGAAGCTGCACGCCCGCCTGGCCGCGCCGATCGACGCCGTCCGCCGCGCCCTGACCGACCCGGCCGAGCTGCGCGTCTGGCTGGCCGAGCACGCCGAGGTCGACCTCCCGGCCCGGTACGAGTTCTGGGGCCGGTTCACCCCCGAGGGGGACGCCCCGCATCAGCGGCTGCTGCACGTCGACGACGACACGCTCCGCTTCGCCTGGCTGCTCGACGGGGTGGAGACGACCACCGAGTTCGCGCTGCGCGCCGAGGGCGCGGAAGCGACCGTCCTGACGCTGACGCAGAGCCACTTCGACGTCAACGAGATGATGAGCGGCAGCAGCATCCGGGGCGTGCTGCAGACGTTCTGGAGTCTCGCCATCGCCAATCTGGCCGCTCACCTGGAGGGCGCGCCGCTGGTGCCCAAGGTCGACTTCACCTCCGCGGAGCTGCGCGGCGAGCTGCTCATCGACGCCCCGATGGCCAGGGTGTACGAGTCGCTGACCGACTCCGAGCAGGCCAGCGCCTGGTTCGGTTACCCGATCGGCATCGAGCCCTGGGTCGGCGGCCGCTACGCGATGGGCGGCTTCGACGCCGGCTACGCGGCCAAGGTCATCGACCTGGAGCCCGGCCGGAAGATGTCCGTGGACTGGGGTCCGACCGGCGTGGTCACCTGGGAGCTGGCCGAGTCGGCCGGGAAGACCAGGCTGACCTTCGTGCAGAGTGGCTTCGACGAGACGAACCCGCCGTACGCGGCCTGGGCCGGGTCGGTGTCGGGGCTGGCCGAGCTGCGCCGCTTCCACGAGGTGGCGGACTGGCAGCCGATCTGGCTGCCGGCGGAGATCCCCAGCCTGGAGCCCCAGCCGGCGGACGCCGCCGGCTGAGCCGGCCCGCCGCCAGGCTTCGCCGCCCTGGCTCGCCATTCGTACCAAGATGCCCGACCGCCGGACCGGCGGTCGGGCATCTTGGTGTTGCGGGCGCCCAACCACCCCCTGGTCGCCGCAGACTTCCCGCGCTGCGGCATAGCGCTCGAAGACCGCTGACGGTCGGATCAGTGAAGATGACTCCTGTTTCCCCCGAACATGGGACAATTTCACCATAGGGTGCCAATCGATCCCGAGTGCCGGAGGCCCCGACGCCACGTCTCTCCGGCGCGCGGTGCCTTCGCGTACCCGCGCCCCGTGGCGGACGCGCATCTCTGCGCCGTCGGTCGCGGGCTGGGATCCCCGTCTAGGAGGAAACAGCAATGATCATGCGACGTACTCGACTGTGGACAGTGGCGGTGGCGGCCAGCGCGACCGTCGCCGCCACCGCCCTGGGTACCGCGGCCATGGGCGACGGCCGGGACGACTCCGGCGACAAGCGCGAGTCGCACGACCAGCGGGACTCCCGCGACTCGTGGGACTGGAGTGACTCGCGCGGCAAGGAGGTGGTCCGGGCGAAGCTCAGCGGCTACGAGGAGGACCCGAAGCCCATCTCCACGCCCGGCTTCGGCCGGTTCGTGGCGCACATCGACGAACGCAACAAGGAGATCAAGTACCAGCTGACGTACGACGAGCTGAACGACGTCGAGCAGGCACACATCCACTTCGGGGGCCGGCACCAGAGCGGCGGGATCGCCGCCTTCCTGTGCTCGAACCTGAAGGACGGCAAGAGTGGGGTGCCGAAGCACGTCCCGGACTGCCCCAAGTCCCCGGCCAAGGTCGAGGGGACCATCAAGCGCGACGACGTCGTCGGCCCCGCCGACCAGGGCATCGAGCCCGGCGAGTTCGACGAGCTGGTCGACGCGATCGAGGCCGGTGTCACGTACGTCAACGTGCACACCAAGAAGTACCCGAACGGTGAGATCCGGGGCCAGATCAAGAGCGACGAGGACCGGAAGGACGAGGACCGGAAGAAGGACCACGAGTCCTGGGGCTGGGACGAGCGCGACGAGGACCGGGACTGGGACAGCAAGGACTCGGACTGGAGCCGGGACGAGCGTGACGAGGACCGGGACCACGGCAAGGGCGACGAGTCGGGCCGGGACGAGCGCGACAAGGACCGGGACCACGGCAAGGGCGACGAGTCGGGCCGGGACAAGGGCGACGAGTCCGGTCGGGACAAGGGTGACAAGGAGCGCGACCACGACAAGGGTGGCGACCACTGGGACGGGTGGATGAGCTCCGAGGGGTGACCTGCCCCTGACCCTGTCGAGGAACGACAGGCTGAACGCCCGACCCGCACGACGGGACGGGCGTTCAGGCCGTGCGGGAACGGTGCGGCGTGAGCGTCTGATCCCTGGCAGGCCACCGACGGCCCGATTCGCCTGCCGAGCGACAGACGATCAAGGGTTGACGAGGCGGTGGGTGGGTAGTGGCGGGGGATGTTCTTCATCTTCGGGCTGCGTACCAAGGTCACCCGATCGGGCGTCGTGCAGCAGGTCTGCCGCAACTGTGGGAACCATGCCGCGCAGGTGATCACCCGCCGGTCGACGAAGTTCACCCTGTTCTTCATCCCGCTCATCCCGATCCGCACCCGCTACCTGCAGCAGTGCACGTACTGCGGCGCCCAGTACGAGGTCGCCAAGGCCGACGCCCGACGACTCCCGGTCGGCTGAGCGTCGGCGGTGGTCCACTTCCTCTGCTGGCTGATCGGCCGGCGACCCGACACCCCGGCGTCCGGGCACCCCGTCTCCCGGCCGCCCTGCACCCCCGACCGGCGCCGGCGTCCCCGCCGCGACCGCCGCCCGCTGGCCGGCACCGCGCTGCCCCGGTCCCCCTGGAACCGTTCGGCCCGTCGCTGACCGGCCCGGTGTGATCTTCGACCCGGAGCGGATCCCGCCCCCGACCTCGGCAACTAGGCTGGGACGGCCGTCCGAACGGGGGAACCGTGCGCAACCATCCGGCCGTCGTGCTGGTCGCCGTCCTGTTGTCCACCCTTTCGTTGCCGGTGTCGCTGACCGGCGCCTCGGTCGCCCTGCCGGACATCGGCCGTGAACTCGACGCCGGGCTGGCCGGCGTGCAGTGGGTGGTCAACGGCTACAACGCCACCTTCGCCAGCTTCATGCTCGCCAGCGGCGCGCTCGCCGACCTGCTGGGCCGGCGGCGGGTCTTTGCCACCGGCGTCGCGATCTTCGCCGGCGCGGGGCTGCTCGCCGCGGTCGCCGACGACATCGTGCTGCTCGACGCCGTCCGCGCGCTCGCCGGTGTCGGCGCGGCGGCCGCCGCCACCAGCGCCTCGGCGATCCTCGCCGGCACCTTCCACGGCCGCGCCCGGGCCCGCGCGTTCAGCGTCTTCGGTACGGCGATCGGCGCCGGCCTGGCGTTCGGCCCGTCCATCGCTGGGCTGCTCGTCGACGCGTTCGGCTGGCGGTCGGTCTTCGCCGCGCCCGCGCTGGCGGGTCTGGTGGTGCTGGCCCTGGTGCCGTTGCTGCCCGAGTCCCGCCGGCCCGAGGGCGGCCGGATCGACTGGCCGGGCACCGTGTCGTTCACCGCCGCGCTGCTGCTGCTCATCTTCGGCTTCGTGCAGGGCCCGGAACACGGCTGGGACGACCCGGTCATCGTTGCCGCGTTCGCCGCCGCGCTGGCGCTGCTGGTGGTGTTCGTCCGGGTCGAGCGGGCTCGCGCCGAGCCGATGTTCGACCTGGCGCTGCTGGCCAGCCCCCGGTTCCTGGGCATCTGCCTGGCGGCGGCCACCATCGTCGCCGTGCTGGTGCCGCTGCTGGTCTACCTGCCGTCCTACCTGACCACGGTGGTCGGGCTCAGCCCGGCCGGGGCCGGCGCGACGCTGATCCTGCTGACCGCGCCGACGCTGGTCCTGCCGCTGCTCACCGGGGCGCTGACCCGGCTGGTGCCGGCCCCGGCGGTGATCGTCGCGTCGGTCGCGGTGGTGGCCGTCGGCGCGGCCTGGGCCACCGTGCTCGGCCCGGACAGCGGTCCGCGCGTGCTGGCCGGGCCGCTGCTCACCATCGGCGTCGGGGTGGGGCTCTCCATCGGGTTGCTCGACGCGCTGGCCATCGGCAGCGTGGCGGCGGACCGGGCGGCGACCGGCGCCGGGATGATCAACACCGCCCGGCTGGCGAGCGAGACGGTCGCCATCGCGGTGGTCGGGGCGGTGGTCGCCAGCACCACCGCCGGCCGGCTCGCCGACCCGGGGTTCACCGGCGGGCTGCGCGCCGTGCTCTGGTCGATGGCCGGGGTGGCGCTGGTGGCCGCAGGGTTCGTCGCCGCCCTGGTGCGGCGCGGCGTACCGGCGCCGGTGCCGGTCAGCGCGGGCCGCCGCTGAACCCGTCGCGGCGCGCGTGGCGGGCAGCCGGTCCGGGCCTATCCTGGGCGGATCATGACGAGCAGCGAGCAGCGACTGGCCGCCATCCGCGGCCCGGTGCCGCCCCGGCGGCACAACGCCCGCACCATCGCCGCGCTGACCGGCAACCCGGGCTGCACCCGGCGGGCGGTCCTCGACGGCGCCGGGGTGGACAAGCCGAAGCTGGCCGAGCGGAGCGGCTTTCCGGCCCGGTTCGGGCAGTCCCGGTTCGCCATCACCCGGGGCAACGCGTTCGAGGCGCAGGTCAAGGCGGACGGCGGCGCGGAGCTGCTGCGACTGGTGGCGGAGCGGCTCGGCGTGCCGCCCGGCGAGCGGGCCGACTGGACCGACCTCGGCACGGACGACCTGCCGGACCGGCACCGGCGCTCGCGGGAGGTGCTCACCGCCGCCGTACCGGCCGGGCCGGACGAGCCGGCGGCGCTCTTCGACCACCCGCTGCTCGGCCTGGACGTCGCCGGCCGGCGGGTGCACCTGGAGCCGGACCTGGTCGCGGCCCGGCTCGCCGGCCGGTTCCACGTCGTGGAGATCAAGTCGTTTCCGGTGATCGACGGGCAGGCCGACCCGGGCAAGGTGGCCGCCGCGGCGATCCAGTCGGCCGTCTACGTGCTGGCGCTGCGCGAGCTGCTCGCCGCCGAGGGGCACGACCCGGAGCTGGTGTCGCACGACGTGGTGCTGGTCTGCCCGCGCGACTTCGCCAACCAGCCGGTGGCGAGCCTGCTCGACGTGCGCAAGCAGCTGCTGGTGCTGCGCCGCCAGCTGGACCGGATGGCCCGGATCGACACGCTGCTGACGGCCGTGCCGGAGGAGTTCACCGCCGACCTGACCGCCGACCCGGCGACGCTGACCGCCGCGCTGTCCACGGTGGAGGCCCGCTACGCGCCGGACTGCCTGGCCGCCTGCGAGCTGGCGTACTTCTGCCGGCACGAGGCCCGGGCGCAGACCGCGGCGCTGGGCCGACCGGTGCGCGAGGCGCTCGGCGGCGTGCCGACGGTGCCCGAGGCGCTGGCGCTCGCCACCGGCGAGCGGACCCCGGAGCCGGAGCAGGCGGAGGCCGCCAGGCTGCTGCGCGCCGCCGCCCGGTTGCGCGCCGAGGCCCTCGGGCTGCCCGCATGAGTACGCTGCGCGCGCTGGCGAAGGCGCAGGCGCTCGCCGCCGGGGTGGCGCAGCCGGTGGCCACCGTACGGCACCTGCACCTGTCGCCCCGGCCGCTGGTGCTGGTGCCGCTGGCGATGGCCGGCGAGGCGAACGCCCCGCTGGCGATGCTGGTCGGCGCGGCGCCGGACGAGGCGCGGCTGCTGATCGTGCCCCAGCCCCGCAACCGCGACCAGCGCTTCGCGTTCGCCGCCGAGCTGGCGGCGGTGCTGCTGCCGTACCTAGACGGGCACCGGGGAGCCACCGAGGCGGTCGCGGTGGATCGGGGCCGGGATGTCCGCCACCGGTACGTCGACGCGCCGCAGCTGCTGGTGCCGAATCCGGCGGGGATCACCTTCCTGCGGCTGCTCGGCCGGTCCACCCGGTTCCGCCGGACGGACGGCGATCATCCGGTGCACCCGTCGGTGCCGCTGCTGGGCCGCTGGCTGACGTTCTTCGCCGAGCGGGCCGAGCATCCGGGCTCCTCGGCGCTGGTGGCGATGACCGACGCGCTGACCCTGCACTGGGCGACCGGGCAGAGCGCGGTGGAGGACCTGCACCTGCCGGCGCTGCTCGGCTGGATCGACCCGCCGCCCGGGCTCACCGGCGCCGAGGCGGCGGCCCGGGCCGAGGACCCGGCGCGCTGCCCGCCGGCCGGGCCGGCCACCGATCCCGAGTTCGACAACCGGCTGCTCGCCCCGGCGATCGCCGGCTACGCCGCCGCCGAGGCGGACCCGGTGGCCCGCGCGGCGGCGTACGCGGAGCTGGAACGGCTGCTGCGCGACCAGCTCGCGCCCACCTGGGAGCTGATGTGGCGCGGCGTGGGGTTGCTGCGCGCGCTGCCGCCGGGCGCCCGGGTCGAGGGCCGGTGGGCCGGCGACCGGGACGCGTTCACCGGCTACACGGAGCACCTCGACGCGGGCGGCGGGCCGCAGCCACGGCGTGACGGGGCGGTGGCGGCGGCGGCCCGGTTGCACCGCCTGGAACGGGCGCTGACCTCCTACGCGGTGCAGCGCGCCTACGACGACCCGCTGGTGATGGCCGAGCACCGGCTGGCCGGTGAGGCGTTCGTCGGCGAGGTGACGCTGGCCGACCCGAAGCGGGTGGACGACAGCGGCAAGCGGCCGGTGCTGCGGCCCCGGATCCAGCTGGTCACCACCGAGCCGGTGCTGGTGCCGGTCGGGGCGGTGCTGTACTCGCCGGCCCGGCCGGCGCAGAAGGCCCGGGTGGTGTTCGTGACCCCGGCCGCGGACGGCAAGACCGAGGTGGTGCTGGAACTCTCCGGCGGGATGGGGCGCGGGTTGACCGCGCCGCCGGGTAGTGTGCCGGAGGTGGGGGAGCGGCTCTGCTACACGACGCTCTCCGACGCGTACCTGCCGGCGGGCGCCTTCCCGGCCGCCGAGGAGACACCGTGGACGCACGGCGGCCCGCCCGCCGGCCCGGCCACCGCCACGGCCGACGGCGACCCGGTGGAGGAGTGGGCCTGATCCGCCGTGGTCGGTGCCGGCTGAGCGGTCTGACAGGGCGGGTCCGAGGCCGCCGGGCCGGCCGCCCGGCCTCCGGCGCCGGGGTCAGCCGACCAGTTCGGCGGGCGAGGCCAGGCGGGACAGCGCGGCCCGGTGCGCCACGTCGAGCGCCTGCGCGGCCGGCGTCTCGACGTCCGGGTGGACGCCCGTGCCCTCCCAGTTCGTGCCACTGATCGGGTGCACCGGCCGGGCCACCGGCACGGTCACCTCCAGGTGGGCGTGCGCGCGGAAGCCGATCCGGGGGTGCGCGCCGCCGCCGGTGCGCTCGCCGACCACGACGGCCCGCCCCAGCTGCTGGAGGTTGTAGGCCAGCTCCTCACCCCCGGAAAACGTCCGGCCGCTGGTGAGGACGTAGGTCGGCTTGTCCGCCGGGTACCCGGGGACGGGCAGCCAGGCGGCGCTCCAGGACTGCCGGACCGGCTCGCCGGCGCGGTCGTACATGGTGTGCAGCAGGGTCGGCTCGGCGAGCAGCCAGCCGCACACCAGCGCCACCATGTCGGGGCTGCCGCCGACGTTCTCGCGCAGGTCGAGCAGCAGGGCGTCGGTGCCGGAGAGCAGCCGCAGCGCCGCGCTCATCTGGTCGCCGGCGAGCTGCGGCGGGAACAGGTACGGCCGGATCTCCAGCACGCCGACGTTGCCGTCCAGGCGGAGCACCCGGCCGACACCGCCCATGGTGCTGGCGGCCAGTCGGACCATCCGGTCGTCGTCCGGGTGGTCGTCGCGGTCGGCCAGCGGCTCGTCGTGGTACTTGAGCCGCAGGTGCAGGTCCCCGTTGAGCGACTGGAGGTCGGTGGTGACCAGCTCGCCGAGCGTCCTGGGGTCCGCGGCGGCGGCGTACCGGCCGGCGGCCAGGTGATCGGTGAGCAGGGTGGCGAGCCGCGCGGCGACCTCGGGGAAGACGTAGTGCTCGTCGACGAGGGCCGCGGTCCGCTCGACGATCTCGCTGATCTCGGCCTGGCGCATGGCGGTCTCCTGCCTGTCGGATGGCACCGGTCCGGTGCCGGAACCGGTGCAGAGCAGTAGAGCAGGCGGATTGACAAAGCGTCAAGAGAAATAGACACTTTCTCGCATGGCCGATCCGCTGCCCGACCGCCCGCTCGACGAGTTGCTCGAGGTCACCACCGCCGCGCAGTTCAAGGCGCTCGGGCATCCGCTCCGCCAGCGCCTGCTCTTCGCGCTCGGCCAGCGACCGGCCACCATCAGCCAGCTCGCCACCACGCTCGGCGCGGCCAAGGGCAACGTGGCCCACCACCTGAAGGTGCTCCGCGAGGCCGGCATGGTGCGGGTCGTGCACACGCGGCCGGTCCGCGGCGGCACCGAGCAGTACTACCAGCGGTCCGCCCGGCGGCTCAGCGTCGCGCCCGGCCACCACGCCGCCACCGCCGCGATGCTCGGCGCGATCGCCGACGAGATCGCCGCCGCGCCCGGCGAGCCGCTGCTGCAACTGCGGCACCTGCGGCTTACCGACGCCCAGGCCGAGCGGCTGCGTGCCGCACTGCTCGCCCTGGTCGAGGACGCCGAGGACGCGGGCGACGACGAGCCGCGCCACGGCGTGCTCGTCAGCCTCTACCGGCAGAGCGCCCCGCCACCGTCCTGACCGGACCACCAGACCGGTGCCGGATCATCGGCCGGGTGCCGGATCACCGGCCGGGTGCCGGGCGGGCGACCGGCCGGGTGCCGGACCACGGGACACCGGCCCGGCGGCTGCCGGTGGCACGGTGTCGAGGAAGCGGCCCGGCGGCGTCCGGGTACGGACCGGTCGGCCCTGGCGAGGGGTCGGGCCGCTGGCTACGCTTTCGAGGTTTGCCGGGGACCGGTCCGCGCCCGAGGTGCCCGCACGAGACGGAGTCGGAGCCACCGTGCCGCCGCACGACCTGGAGCAGGCCGCCGCACGGCGGCGTGTCGGCGCGCCGGCGAGCGCCCGCACGGGACGGGGCGGGCTGGTCGTCGCCGGGGCCGTCGTCCTCGCCGAGGCGGTCTGGCTGGTCGCCGGGTTGCCGGCCGCGGCCCTGGTCAGCGACGTCGGCGCGCTGCTGGTCGCCGGCTGGGCGGCGCTGGCCTGTCTCGGGACGGCCCGCCGGCACCCGGCGACGCTGCGCCGGTTCTGGCTGCTGCTGGCCGCCACCATGGCGCTGGCGGCGCTCGGCCGGGCGGTGTGGACGGTCGACCGGCTGCTCGGCGGCGACCTGCCGCACACGCCGCTGGTCGGCGCGATCTTCATCGCGGGCATCCTCACCGGCACCGGCGCGCTGCTCTGCTCGCTCGCCGCCCCGCGCACCGCCGTCGGGCGGGCCCGGACCGTGCTGGACGGGGTGATCGTCGGGCTCGCCCTGGTGCCGATCGGCTGGGTGGTGGTGGTCCGCGATGTCGCCGCCGCCGACCTGGCCGATCCGGTGCGTACGCTCGGGCTGCTCTTCCCGATGCTCGACCTGATGCAGCTGACCATCCTGGTCGCGGTGGCCCGGCCGGCGTGGCGGCCGATGACCGTGATCGGCGCCAGCCTCACCCTGCGGGCGGTGGCGGACACCGGCTACGTCTCCCTCGCCGTGCGCGGCGACTACTTCTCCGGCCATCCGATCGACGTCTGCTGGCCGTTGAGCTACCTGCTGGTCGGCCTGGCCACCCGGTACCCGCCGCCGCCGGAGTGCGACCACGCGGACGAGGCCGAGTCGCCGCTGCCACCGTGGTGGCGGGTGGCGCTGCCGTACCTGCCGGTGGGTGGGGCCATCGTGGCCGTGGTGCTGGCCCGCCAGCCGACCGGGCAGACCCCGCACCTGGTCTTCTTCGGCATGATGGCGCTGCTCGCCGCGCTGGCGCTGCGCCAGGGGCTGGCCGCCAACGAAAACCTGCGGCTGGTGGTCCGGCTGCGCCGGCTGGCGTACGCCGACCAGCTCACCGGCCTGCCGAACCGGCTGATGTTCACCCGGAAGCTGCGGGCCGCCCTGCGCGACCGCCGGCCGGTGGCCGTGCTGCTGCTCGACCTCGACGGGTTCAAACAGGTCAACGACCGGTTCGGGCACGCCACCGGGGACAGCCTGCTGACCGGGGTCGCCGACCGGATGCGGACGGCGGTCGACGGCGAGGGCACCATCGCCCGGCTCGGCGGCGACGAGTTCGCCGTGCTGGTCGACGGCGACGGGCCGGTGTCGCCGGAGCGGCTCGCGGAGCGGCTGCTGGCCGCGCTGGAGCCGGCCGACGACGACGGCGACCTGGGACTGCACCCGTCGGCCAGCATCGGCATCGCCGAGTACGGCCCGCAGCACGCCTCGCACACCGACCTGCTGCGCGACGCCGACATCGCCATGTACGCGGCCAAGGCCGCCGGCAAGTCCGCGTACCGGACCTGCACGCCCGCCCTGCGGGAGTCGGCGGTGACCCGGGCGGAGCTGATCGCCGACCTGCGCCGCGCGGTCGACGAGGGCCAACTGCACCTGGAGTTCCAGCCGATCGTCGACCTGGCCACCGGGGCGGTACGCAGCGCCGAGGCGCTGGTGCGCTGGCGGCATCCCCGGCTCGGGCTGCTCAGCCCGGCCCGGTTCCTGCCGCTGGCCGAGGAGACCGGTCTGATCGTGCCGATCGACCGGTGGGTGATCCACGAGGCGTGCCGGGCGGCGGCGACCTGGCGGGACCGGCGGACCGAGGCGACCGTGGCGGTGAACATCGCCGCCGCGCACCTGCGCCGGCCGGACCTGATCGCCACGGTGACCGCGGCCACCGCCAGCGCTGGCCTGGCGCCCCGGGCGCTCACCCTGGAGCTGACCGAGTCGGCGCTGATCGACGGCAGCGAGGCCGTGCTGGACCGGCTGCGCCAGCTGCGCGAGCTGGGCATCCGGATCTCCATCGACGACTTCGGCACCGGCTACTCGGCGCTGAGCTACCTGCACCGGATCCCGGCCACCGAACTGAAGATCGACCGGTCCTTCGTGGCCCGGCTCGACACCGACGCCCGGGCGTACGCGACGGTGGAGATGGTGACCCGGCTCGCCGGGGCGTTCGAGCTGTCGGTGGTCGCCGAGGGGGTGGAGACCGAGCGGCAGCACGCCGCGGTGGCGGCGATCGGCTGCGTGCACGGGCAGGGCTACCGCTACGGCCGCCCCGCCGGGCTGGCCCAGCTGCGCACCGCGCTCGCCCGATCCTGAGCGCCCGGCCGGGCACCGCGCCGGGGTGCGCTCGGGCAAGCCGCGGCGGCCGGGGTGACCGGCGTCGCAGAATCAGCCTTGACCCTCACGTAACGGCAGGCTGGAGCCTGGTTTCCGGAAGGGAGGGAAACCATGGCGTACACGGTGGGACAGGTGGCCAGGCTGGCCGGGGTGACCGTGCGGACGCTGCACCACTACGACGAGATCGGCCTGCTCTCGCCCAGTGGTCGCAGCGGCACCGGTTACCGCCGCTACGACGACGCGGACCTGGAGCGGTTGCAGCACATCCGCTACTACCGGGAGCTGGGGTTCCCGCTGGAGGAGATCGCCGCGATCCTCGGCGATCCGGCGAGTGACCCGACGGTGCACCTGCGCCGCCAGCACGAGCTGCTGACGGTACGGATCAAGCGGTTGCAGGAGATGGTCACGGCGATCGAGTTCGCGATGGAGGCGAGCAAGATGAACATCCAACTGACCCCCGAGGAGCGGTTCGAGGTCTTCGGCGACTTCGACCCGGACGCGCACGCCGAGGAGGCGGAGCAGCGGTGGGGTGGCAGCGAGGCGTACCGGGAGTCGAACCGGCGGGTGTCCCGCTACACGAAGGAGGACTGGCTGCGGATCAAGGCGGAGAACGAGGACTGGGGCCGCCGGATCGTGGCGCTGATGTCCTCCGGCGCGCCGGCCGACAGCCCGGAGGCGATGGAGCTGGCCGAGGAGCACCGGCAGCTCATCAGCCGGTCGTTCTACGAGTGCTCGTACGAGATCCACACCGGGTTGGCCGACATGTACCTGGCCGACGAGCGGTTCACCGCGCACTACGAGGCGATCGCGCCGGGACTGACGGCGTACCTGAGCGAGGCGATCCACGCCAACGCGATCAGCCGGGCGTGAGCGCGGCGGTGCGGTCCGGCTACGCTGGCCGGGCCGCACTGTCGTGAGCGTCGATCGGTGTCCACCGGCGGGCTTGCACACTCCCCGAGGAGCGCCCCCGTGAACCGTCGCAAGCTGGTCGCCATCGGCGCCGTCCTCGCCGCCACCGCGGTCGTCGGCGGTTGGGCCGCCTTCGGCCGCTCCGAGTCGCCGTCCGCCGACCGGCCGGCGGCGGGCGCCGATCCGGCCGCCGTGCTGGTCGACGCCGCCGCCGCGATCGACCGGGAGTCCTACCGGTTGACCGTCGGCTCCGGCACCGAGGGGGACGGCACCGTGCTGGTCTGGGACCCGCGCGCCCGGCGGGGCCTGGAGACCACCTCGCTGAAGGTGCCCACCGGCGAGGTGAAGGTCGAGCGGCTGGTCACCGGGACGGACGCCTACGTGCGGGTGAGCGCCCCGGACCGGCGGGTGCCGGAGTGGGACGGCCGCACCTGGTGGCACGTGCCGGTCGACGGCGGCCGGGGCCTGGACAACACCCGGCTGGCCAGCACGCTGCGCGCCCCGAGCGGGGTGCGGCAGACCGGCGACCGCGAGTACGCCGGCACCCTCGACCTGCGCGACAGCGCCGACGTGCTCGGCGAGGGGGTCGGTGCCGTGCTCGGTGACCGGGCCGGGGCGGTGCCGTTCACCGCCACCCTCGACGAGCGGGGCCGGCTGGTCCGCTACCGGATCGAGCTGGCCGCCGAGCCGGGGCGCGCGGCGTCGCTCGACCTGACGTACGCCGACTTCGGCCTGCCGGTGTCGGTGCAGAAGCCGGCCGCGGAGTTGGTGCGGGACGACCCGCCGGCCAACATCCCGGGCGCCTGACCCGCTCCTCGTACGCGTCGGCGGCGGCGTCACCCGTTCGGGTGCGGCGGCCGCGTGGAAACGTCACATCGGGGGAGTATCACAAGGTCGTCGCCCACCGACCCGGGAGGTCCACTGTGCTCATCGTCGCCGGCAGCCTGTACGTCGACCCGGCCGAGCGGGGCGCCTACCTGGCGTCCTGCGTCGAGACGATCCGGCAGGCGCGCTCCGCGCCGGGCTGCGTCGACTTCGCGATCAGCGGCGACCCGGTCGAGCCGGGGCGGATCAACGTCTACGAGCGCTGGGAGTCCGACGAGCGGCTGCTCGCCTTCCGCGGCTCCGGCCCACCCGAGGCGCAGGTGGCGGCGATCCGCGGCGCCGAGGTGCACAAGTACCGGATCTCGGCCGTCGAGGCACCCTGACCGGGCCCACCGGGGCGGTGCCCGGTGGGCCCGGCCGGAGCCGGCGCGTCAGTGCCAGGACGGCGGGTAGCCGTAGCGGGGCAGCAGCCGCCCGGCGAGCAGGGCCGCGCCGAGCACGACCAGCACCGCCGGCAGCACGGTGTGCAGCGGATACCCGGGACCGGGATCGGTCAGGCCGATGAAGGCGGCGCAGACCGCGGCCGGCGCGTGCGGTGCCCGCAGCAGCAGCATGGTGACGACCGACGCCCCCGCCGCCGCACTGGCGGCCCAGACCGACGGGCCCACGACCGCGGTGACCGCCACCGCGACGAGGGCGCACGGCGGATAGCTGAGCAGCACCGCCGCCGGTCGGGCCAGCGGCGCGCCGGGCGCCAGGGCGAGCACCGCCGCCGAGGCGACGAAGGGCAGCGCGAAGACGTCCCGCCCGGTCACCGCCTCGACGGCGCCCAGCAGGGCCGTCGCGCCGAGCAGCATGGCGCCCGCGGTCAGCGCGGTGGCCCAGGCCGCCCGCCGGCCGGTCGCCGGCGGGCGCAGGGTGGTGGCGGACATCCGGCTACCGGGCCCGGCGCAGGAAGCCGCGGATCAGGTCGGCGATCTCGTCGCCGTGCGTCTCCAGCGCGAAGTGGCCGGTGTCGAGCAGGTGGATCTCGGCGTCGGGCAGGTCCCGGGCGTACGCCTCGGCCCCGGCGGCGCCGAAGATCTCGTCGTTGCGGCCCCAGGCGACCAGCGTGGGCGGCCGGTGCTGGCGGAAGTAGCGCTGGAAGTCGGGGTAGGTGTCCAGGTTGAACTGGTAGTCCCAGAAGAGCTGGAGCTGGACCTCCTTGTTGCCCGGCCGGTCCAGGCCGGCCTGGTCGAGCGTCCAGGTCTCCGGGGCGATCCGGTCCAGCCGGTCCGCCGGCACGCCGTGGGTGTACTGCCATTCGGTGGCCTGCGCGGTCAGCAGTTCGCGGACCGCCGGTTCGTGGGTCGCCCGGTCCTTGGCGTGCGCGAAGAGCACCTCCCAGAAGGGCGTGAACCCGTCGGTGTAGGCGTTCCCGCTCTGCACGACCAGCCCGGTGACCCGGTCCGGGTTGCGGCTGGCGATGCGCAGGCCGATGGGCGCGCCGTAGTCGTGCAGGTAGAGGGCGAAGCGTTCGATGCCCAGGGTGTCCAGCAGGGCCAGGGTGATCTCGGTGAGCCGTTCGAAGCTGTACTCGAACCGGTCCACCGGCGGCGTCGAGGACCGCCCGAATCCGATGTGGTCCGGTGCGATGAGGTGGTACTCGTCGGCCAGCGCGGGGATCAGGTTCCGGAACATGTGCGAGCTGGTGGGGAAGCCGTGCAGCAGCACCAGCGTGGGCCGCGACGGGTCGCCGGCCTCCCGGTAGAAGACCTGCTGGCCGGCGAGGGCGACGGTGCGGTGGCGGGTGACGAAGGGGGACACGGGGACTCCTCGACATCGAGAGAACGGGCGTTCTCCGGTTGCCTGCTACGGTAGGAGAACGACGGTTCTCCGCGCAAGGGGCTTTGACATGGACCACACGACGGCCGAGGCGCGGCTGCTCGACGCGGCCGACACGCTCTTCTACGAGCGCGGCATCCAGGCGGTCGGCATGGACGCCATCCGGCAGGCCTCCGGCGTCTCGCTCAAGCGCACCTACCAGCTCTTCCCGTCCAAGGAGCACCTCGTCGAGGCGGTGCTGCGCCGGCGGGACCTGGCGATCCGCGAGCAGCTCTCGGCGTACACCTCGGCCCGGTCGACGCCGGCCGAGGGCGTCCTGGCGGTCTTCGACTACCTGTACGACTGGTTCGGCCAGCCCGACTTCCGCGGCTGCGCGTTCATCAACTCGTTCGCCGAACTCGGCCCCGCGTCGGCGAACGTGGCCGACATCGTCCGCACCCACAAGCAGGCGGTCGCCGACCACCTCGCCGCCCTCGTCGCCGCGGCCGGCCGGCCACCGGCGCTCGCCGCCCAGCTGCTGGTGCTGGCCAACGGCGCGATGGTCACCGCGGCCATCGCCGGCAGTCCGGAACCGGCCCGCGACGCCCGCGCGGCCGCCCAACGGCTGCTCGACGCCGACGCGTCGGCCTGACGCCGGTCGCCACACCCGTCCGGCCGCTCACAGCGGTGGCGGGGTGGGAACGGGCTCGGGCGGCAGGCCCGGCGCCAGCCGGCGCAGCGAGGTGAACGTCGGGACCAGCGCGTCGTACAGCTCGGAGAAGAGCGGCAGCAGCGTCGCGTACGTGGCGGCCGCCGCCGCGTCGGGCTGCACGGTCTCCTCGATCCGGACCAGGTCGGCGGCCACGTCGACCGAGGCGATCCGACCCAGCGCCTGCATGCCGAGCAGCGCCGCGCCGAGGCTGGACCCCTCGTGCCCGGCCGGGAACCGCACCGGCATGCCGAGCACGTCGGCGAGGATCTGCCGCCACAGGTCGCTGCGGGCGAAGCCGCCGCTGGCCCGGACCTCGTGCACCTCGTTGCCGGCGGCCCGCACCGACGCCAGCACCAGCGCCAACTGCTGGCAGACCCCCTCGATCGCGGCCCGTACCAGGTGCGACCGGCGGTGGCCGTGGGTCAGCCCCACGTACGCGCCGCGCGGCAGCGCGCTCCAGTGCGGGGCCCGCTCGCTGAGCAGGTACGGCAGCATGATCAACCCGCCGGAGCCGACCGGGGCCCGGGCGGCCAACGCCAGCAGCTCCTCCTCGGCGTCCTCGCCCAGCTCCGGGGCGAGCGCGTCACCGGCCCAGTCGAGCACCACCCCGCCGTTGTTGATCGCCCCGCCGACCACCCAGCGCCGCTCGGTCAGCGCGTAGCAGTACACCCCGCCGAGCGGGTCCACGCCGGGGTGCTCCACCACCACCCGCATCGCGCCGCTGGTGCCGATCGAGCAGGCCATCACCCCGGGGGCCACCGCGCCGAGGCCCAGGTTGGCCAGGGGCCCGTCGCCGGCACCGACCACCACCGGCGTACGCCGGGGCAGCCTGGTCGCCGCGGCCGCCTCGGCGGTCAGGCCGGGCAGCACGGCGGTGGTGGAGACCAGCCGGGGCAGCTGCGCTTCGGTGATGCCGGCGATGCCGAGCGCCTCGGGGTCCCAGGCCAGCCGGTGGATGTCCATCAGCCCGGTGCCGGAGCCGACCGAGTGGTCGGTGACCAGCTCGTCGCAGAGCCGCAGCAGGATCCAGTCCTTGATCCCCACCCAGTACGCGGCCCGTCCGAACAGCTGCGGCTCCTGCTCGGCCAGCCAGAGCAGCTTGGGCAGCGGCGCCATCGGGTGCACCGGGGTGCCGGTGCGCCGGTGCAGGGCCAGCCCGGACGGTACGGCGCGCAGCCGCTCGGCCTGCCGGCTGGCCCGGGCGTCCGCCCAGATGATCGATGGGGTGATCGGCTCGCCGTCGGCGTCCAACCCGATCAGGCTGTGCATCGCGGTGCTGAACGCCAGCCCGGCCACCGGCCGCCCCAGGTCGGCCACCACCGCCCCGATCGCCTCCAGCACCGCCGCGTGGATCCGCAGCGGGTCCTGTTCGGCCCAGCCGGGCTGCGGCTCGTCCAACGGATACGGCACCCCGTACTGGGTGAGCTGGTGGCCCTGGGTGTCGTAGGCGACGACCTTGGCGCTGGCGGTGCCGATGTCGACGGCGATCATCGCGTCGCGACGGCCGCCCGTCTCGGTCACCGGCGCTCACCCCTTCCGCCCGCGCCGGCCTCACCGGCTGTGCCTGACGTTACCGAGCGCCGGACCACCCCGTACGGCGAAAGCGGACGGCGACCGCGGGCCGAGCGACGCCGCTGGCCGGCGGAATTGCCGGCGACGGCCCGGCGGGCCGGCGGCTAGGGTGCCGGCATGCGGCTCAGGGTTCTCGGCGGGTGCGGGGCGTGGCCGGAGGCGGGCCAGGCGTGCAGCGGTTACCTGGTGGAACAGGACGGATTCCGGCTGCTCGTCGACGTCGGCTACGCGACCGTGCCGCGGCTGCTGGAGTGGCTCGACGCGGACCAGGTCGACGCCGTATTCGTCAGCCACGGCCACCCCGACCACTGTGCCGACCTGAATCCGCTGCTGCGGGCGCGGGCGCTGCGCGACGACCCGCCGGCCCCGCTGCCGGTGTACGCGCCGCCGGGCGCGCTCGACGCGGTGCTGGCGCTGGACCGGCCCGGGATGCTGGCCGACGCCTACACGCTGCACGAGATCACCCTCGGCGGCCGCCTCGACATCGGCCCGTTCCTTGCCCAGACCTTCCCGCTGCCGCACTGGGTGCCGAACGCCGGCGTACGGCTGACCGCGGGCGGCCGGGTCCTCGCCTACACCGGTGACACCGGCCCGAGCCCCGAGCTGCCGAACCTGGCCCGGGAGGCGGACCTGCTGGTGGCCGAGGCGACCTACGTCGACGAGGTGCCGGAGGACTCGCGGCGCTACCTGTCCAGCGCCCGGCAGATGGGCCGGCTGGCCGCGGCCGCCGGCGTCGGCCACCTGCTGCTGACCCACCTCTGGCCGGGCACCGACCCGGCGGCCGCCCACGCCGCCGCCGGTGACGGGTACGACGGCGAGACCGACGTCGCCACCGCCGGCCTGGTCCTGGACCTTCCCTGATCCCTGGTATCCGCCTGAGCAGTGACTCGGCGGTGGGCCGCCGGTTGGGGGTGTACGCGAGGGCCCGGCCGGGGTGAGAATGCCGAGCAACGTGAATGTTTCTGGACGATGACGTCCGGCGGGGGAGGATGGCGTGACCGGTCCAGCTCTTCGCCTCGGCGCGGCGGTGGCCGCCCTGGGCATGGTCGTGTCCGGGCTGGCTGTCGGCAGCGCGCCGGCCGCCGGCAAGCAGCGCGACGGGCGGGGCTACGCCGCCGAGATCCGCCGGGCGTCCTACGGGGTCCCGCACATCACCGCGCACAGCTTCGGCAGCCTCGGCTTCGGCGTCGGCTACGTGCAGGCCGAGGACAACCTCTGCGTCATCGCCGAGAAGGTGGTCACGGTCAGCGGCGAGCGGTCCCGCTGGTTCGGCGCGAGCGGCCCGACCGACGCCAACGTGCGCAGCGACCTGTTCTTCCGCAAGGCGATCGAGGACCGAGCGGTCGAGCGGCTGCTGACCGGCCGGCGCGACGGCGTGCATTCGCCCTCCGACGACGTCCGGGACCAGATCCGCGGCTTCGTCGCCGGCTACAACCACTACCTGCGCCAGGTCGGGGGCGCGGCGAACCTCACCGACCCGGCCTGCCGGGCCAAGCCGTGGGTACGCCCGCTGACCGAACTGGACCTGTGGCGTACCACCTGGGCCAGCATGGTCCGGGCCGGCTCGCGCGCGCTGCTCGACGGCATCGTCGCCGCCGCCCCGCCGACCGCCACCGGCCCGGCCGCCGCCCAGGACGCGCCGGGCGCCGCCGCCGTGCTCGCCGCCGTCGACGGGGCGCCGGCCGGGGTCGGCAGCAACGCGTACGGGCTCGGCGCCGGCGCCACCACCCACCGCGGCGGGATGGTGCTGGCCAACCCGCACTTTCCGTGGGACGGCGCGGAGCGGTTCTACCGGATGCACCTCAAGGTGCCCGGCCGCTACGACGTGGAGGGCGCCGCGCTGATCGGCGACCCGATCGTGGAGATCGGGCACAACCGCACCCTCGCCTGGAGCCACACCGTCTCCACCGCCCGCCGGTTCGTCTGGCACCGGCTCGCCCTGGTGCCCGGCGACCCGACCTCCTACTACGTCGACGGTCGGCCGCGGAAGATGACCACCCGCACGGTCACCGTGCAGGTGCCGAACCCGGCCGGTGGCACCATTCCGGTCAGCCGCACCTTCCACGACACCCACTACGGGCCGGTGGTCGTGGTGCCCGGCAGCTTCGACTGGACGGCCGAGGCCGCGTACGCCGTCACCGACGTGAACGCCACCAACAACCGGGCCTTCGACGGCTGGTTGCAGATGGGCCGGGCGAAGACGGTCCGCGAGCTGAAGCGCGTGCTGGACCGCTACCAGTTCCTGCCCTGGGTGAACGTGATCGCCGCCGACGCGCGCGGCGAGGCGCTCTACGCCGACCACTCGGTGGTGCCCCGGGTCACCGACGACCTCGCCGCCGCCTGCATCCCGGCGCCGTTCCAGCCGCTCTACGCCAGCAGCGGCCAGGCCGTCCTGGACGGCTCCCGGTCGGCGTGCGCGCTCGGCGCCGACCCGGACGCGGTGGTGCCCGGCATCCTCGGCCCGGCGAACCTGCCGGTCCGGTTCCGCACCGACTACGTGACCAACTCCAACGACAGCCACTGGCTGGCCAACCCGGAGGCCCCGCTGGAGGGCTACCCGCGGATCATCGGCAACGAGGGCACCCAGCGCAGCCTGCGTACCCGGCTCGGGCTGGACCAGGTGCAGCGGCGCCTGGCCGGCACCGACGACCTGCCGGGCACCCGGTTCACCACCGGCCGGCTCTGGCAGACCGTGTTCGGCAACCGCGCGTACGGCGGTGAACTGGTCCGCGACGACCTGGTGGCGCTCTGCACCGCCCAGCCGACCGCGACCGCCTCCGACGGCACCACCGTCGACCTGCGGGACGCCTGTGCCGCGCTGCGGGGCTGGGACCTGCGGGCCGACACCGACAGCCGGGGCGCCCACCTGTTCACCGAGTTCGCCCTGGCCGGCGGCATCCGGTTCGCCGACGCCTTCGACGCCGCCGACCCGGTGCACACCCCGGCCCGGCTGGCCAGCACCGACCCGCGGGTGCTGCGGGCCCTTGCCGACGCCGTCCGCCGGCTCGCCGGCATCCCGCTGGACGCCCGCCTCGGTGACGTGCAGACCGAACCGCGCGGCGACCAGCGCATCCCGATCCACGGTGGACCGGCCGAGGCGGGCATCTTCAACATGATCATCAACCCGTTGCGCCCCGGCGTCGGCTACCCGAAGGTGGTGCACGGCTCGTCCTTCGTGATGGCCGTCGAGTTGGGCCCGAACGGCCCGTCCGGCCGGCAGATCCTCACCTACTCGCAGTCGACCAACCCGAATTCGCCCTGGTACGCCGACCAGACCCGGCTCTACTCGGGCAAGGGCTGGGACACCGTCAAGTACACCGAGGCACAGCTGCGGGCCGACCCGAACCTGCGCACCTATCGGATCTCGGAGGGTCGCCACCGCTGACACGCCCGGAGGTGCCCAAGCCACACAACAGAATCGACTTCTCGTCCAATTTGGTCCGCCGATCGGGTGAATCGCCCGATGTGGCGTGTCCGGGCCGGACGCCGCCGGAGTTAACACGTGTGACACCCCGGATGGTTGTCTGCGCGGCGAAGGAGTCGGCGTGGCGAAGACTGATTCGACGGGTTCCACCTGGCGGTACCGGTGGGCGCACCGGCAGAACGAGCGGCGGCTGCGGTCGTACCGCGGCGCCGAGGCCGCCTGGCGACGACGCGACGACGAACTGCGGCGGCTGCGTACCCTCGCCGAGGGGTTCCAGGGATCGGCCGCGGCCGGCACCGGGCTGCCGCTGGAGCTCGGCCCCGGCGAGGTGGTCCTCTGGGCGCTGCCCGCCGCGCAACTGGTCGAGGTCCGGCACACCAGCGTGCTCCCGGCCCCCGACCTGACGGTCGCCGTCGACGCCGCGCCGTTGCGGCCCCGCCGCCCGGACGGGGTCCGGATCGCCGACGCCGGCATGGCGGTGATCACCAACCGGCGGCTGGTCCTGCTCGGCGGACGCGGCCGGCGCGACTGGGCGTACGGCCGGATGACCGGCCTGGCCCACGACCCGGCGGCCCCGGTGACGCTGATGCAGGTGCTGGACCGCCGGCGCACCTCCGGGCTGATGCTGCCCGTCGACGCCGCCGCGGACTTCCGGTTCAAGCTGACCCTGGCCTTCGCCGACGCCATCGAGCAGCGCGACGCCATCATCGCCCAGCTCGACGAGCTGATCGCCGAGCACGCGCAGCTCAAGCCGATCCGACCGGGCATCGCCACGCCGGGGCAGGCCCGGCTCAGCGCGATGCTGCCCGGCGGCCGGCGCACCGTGGCGGTCGCGGCGGCCATCGCCGTGCTGGTGCCCGCCGCGCTCATCGAGTCGGACCCGTCGGACCCGACCCGCCGCGAGGTGGCGGCCGCGGCCACCCCCGCGCCGACCGCCGTGCCGCGGCTCGGCCCGTCGGTGCCGCCGATCGCCGCGGCCACACCCACGCCGACGGCGAAGCCGAAGCCGAAACGCAGCAGCACGCCACCCACGCCGGCGCCGTCGAAGACGACCTCCGGGGAGCGGCTCTGCGGCGCGCCGGCCAACCCGATGGGGTACGACTTCTGCGGCGGCTACCGGATCCGCAAGCCGGACGCCGAGATCTGCGACTGGTTCGACTGCACACCGCAGTTCTGGGCCGGGCGGGGCTACCTGGTGCAGTGCCGGGACGGCGCGGTCAGCCTGACCGGCGGGCAGCGCGACGCCTGCGCGGAGCACCGGGGGGTGCGCCGTACCGTCTGGACCTGAGGGCCCGGGTCGTCTCCGCTGGTCGGCGGCGCCGGCCGGTCCGCCGGCCACGTGTCCTCCTCGGCGTGATGACGCAGAGGTATCAATATGACTCTCCGGTATCACCCTCGACCGGGTGACGCTCGGTGAGCCGGTGCAGGGGCAGCAGGCCGACGAGGATCAGCGCGGCGCCCAGCGGCAGCAGGTCGAGGTTCACCGCGATCGGCAGGAAGCCGAGCAGCACCAGCGCCGGGCTCCAGGCCGGCAGCAGCCGGGGCCGGGTGGTCGCCGCCTGCACCAGCAGGGTGAGGATGCCGACCTGGAACAGCAGTGGCCCGAGCGCCATCGCGGGATCCGGCAGCGGCGCGGCGTCGGAGAGCCGGGGAAACAGATCGCCGAGGATCACCCAGAGGAACCCGGCGGCGCCGGCCAACCCCAGCGTGGTCGCGACCCCGGTGAGCACCCGCTGCCGTGGCGCGGTGGCGCGCAGCAGCCGCCACAGCTCGACCAGGAGTACGGCGAAGAGCACGAACGCCACCAGGAAGAAGGTGTGTCCGAGGTTCCACGCCCAACCCGGCCCCCGGTGGCCGTCCAGCCCGTCGACCAGCCGCAGCAGGCCGTAGAGGAGCAGGAGCGCCGGCGCGCCGAGGGCGGCGGTCGGGACGAGCTTCGCGGAGGTTCGGGGGCGGAGGGTCGTCATGCCCCCAGCCTCGCCGCGCCGCCGCCCGGCGGCATCGGGGTCTTCCCGTACCGGCCCCGGACCCGCGTTCCGCAGGGGATGGCCCCGCCCAGGTAATTCGCTCCGAATCCGCCCTGATGTCCGGAATGATGGGCGGATGGAGATCCGCTCCGACGATGGCGCCCGGGTGAGGATCCGCCCGGTCGGCTACCAGCCGGGCGTCGAGCCGCCGGTCCACCCCGACGAGGGCTGGGACGACTGGCTGCTCGTGGAGACGGACGCCCGCACTGCGGACGGGCAGGCGTGGTCGCACCTGGAGCCCTGCCTGACCGTGGCCGAGGCGGCGGCGCTGACCGGCTGGCTGCGCTGGCGTGCGGAGTCCGCGCTGACTCCGGGGGCGCCGCCGGCGGTGGTGCGGTTCACCGAGCCGAACCTGACCTTCCGCAGCCGGGTCATCCGGCGCCGGCGGGTGGAACTGGTGGTCGAGTTCTCCTACGAGTCGCTGCCCCCGTGGATGCCGCGACGCCCGCTCGGCGCGGTGTATCCGCTGCCGCTGACGGTCTCGGCCGACGCACTGGCCGCGGCCGCCGAGCAGTGGGCGGGCGAGGTCGAGGCGTACCCCCGGCGCGTCGTGTCGTAGCCCCCCGGCGCCCCGCTCGACGGCCGCCGGGCCAATTCTCTCCTTTCCGGAACAACGCGGATATATCGATCGTCATGCGTGTCCTGTCGACGGGACGAGCGGTTGTACCACACGTGACGGCGACATCACCGGCCACCAGCAGAGACCCGGCGCCGGCGGAATCCCGCTGGCGCACCACCTGGTCGGAGCGCGAGAACGACCGGCGGCGGCGCGCGTACGACGCCGAGACCGCGGCCTGGCTCCGGCGGCACGACCAACTGGTCCGGCTCCAGATCGAGGCCGCCAGCTTCCTTGGCTGCACCCAGCCGCGTACCGGCCTGCCGGTGGACCTCGCCGACGACGAGGTCGTCTACCGGGTGCTGCCCACCGCCGAACTGGTCGAGGCCGAGGCCCGGCACGTCACCGGCCTGCCCGCACCCGGCCTGGCCGGTGCCGCGACCGGCCCCGACCGCACCGACCGGGCCCTGCCCCGAGGCGTGCGGACGGTCGACACCGGCATGGCGGTGGTGACCAACCACCGGGTCGCGTTCGGCGGGCGGGAGCAGCGGCGCGAGTGGGCGTACCCGGACCTGGTGGGACCCGCGCACCACCCGCACGCCCCGCTCACCCTGCTGCACCGCACCGACGGCGGGCGGCTCGCCGGGCTGCTGGTGCCGGACACCGCGGCGGCGAATTTCCGCTTCTACCTCACCCTCGCCTTCGCCACCGCCACCGGGTGCCGGGCGGCCGTCGCCGCGCAGGTCGACGACCTGCTCGACGCGCACCGGCAGGCGCGGCCGGTGCCGCCGCCGCTGGTCGTGCCGGCCCACGCCCCGCTGGTCGCGCGGCGCCCCGACCGCCGGGTGGCCACCGTCACCGCCCTGGCCACGCTGGCGTTCGGCACGCTGACCGCCGGTGCCGTCGACGCCGGGCCGACCGGGCCGACCGGGCCGACCTACCGGGCGCAGGTCGGCAACTCCGCCGCCGTGGACGCCGCGCCGCGACCGCTCGAACTCACCGCCCCGCCCATCCCCGGCGAGCCGGCGGGCGGCGGGACGGCCGCGTCGGTGACCGGCGAGCCGGCACCCCGGGTCACCGGAGGCGCCGGGCGGCACCGGTCGACCCGGCCCACGCCGCCGGCGAGCCGGCGAATCCCCGTACCGCCGGCGATCGCGGCGCCCACCCCGGCGCCGCCGACGATCGCGCCACCGCCCACCAC